>CAYOHN010000022.1:2479-22637 GCA_964403735.1 uncultured Spirochaetales bacterium
ACGGCGCGCACGGGATCGTGGGTCCGGATCGCGGCTTGGCTTGCGCTCGCCATCGCCTTCGCCGGTGCGGTGATCGCCCTGCCGCAGCGCGCCGGCGCCGAGTCGCTCGCGGTTGGAGAGAGACTCGAGGGTCCGTTTCGCGTCGTTGGCGACGAGATCGAGTACCAAGCCGACCGCGACGCATACGTCGCCCGCGGCAACGTCGTGATCACCCAAGAGGGGCGGACGCTCACCGCGGACCGGGTGCTGTTCAGCGACCGCACCGGCATGGGCATCGCGACGGGCAACGTCGTCATCACCGAGGGAGACGACACGCTCACGTCCGATCTGGTGCAGTTCAGCACGGTGAATCTGCAGGGCGTCGTCTTCGAAGGCCGCCTGGTATCCGAGTCGAGCCTCTTCATCATGGAGGGGCAGGAGCTTCGCAAGACCGGCGACAACACCTACGAGTTCCAGCGCGGTCGGTTCACCACGTGTCAGTGCCCGGAGCCGGATCAAAAGGAGCCATGGCATCTCACCGCCGAGAAGGCGAACCTCGAGATCGAGGGCATGGCCCGCGCGCGCAACGCCACCTTCGAGGTGCTGGGCGTCCCCGTGCTGTGGCTTCCCTACGTGATCTATCCGCTGCGGACGGACCGCCAGACCGGCTTCTTGTTCCCGGAAGTCGGGGTGTCGTCGCGCAATGGCTTCGAGTTCGGGCTGCCGTTCTTCTGGGCCGCCCGCCAGAACGTCAACGTCACGGTCACACCGGAGGTGCTCAGCAAGCGCGGCTTCAAGCCGAACGCCGAAGTCGAGTACCTCTTCGGGGAGCGCGGCGCCGGCACGCTGTCCGGCATGTGGATCTTGGATCAGGACATCGAGAAGGGCGATCCCTCGACGCCGTTCAACGAGAATCGGTGGGGCGTCGAGCTCCAGCATGTCATGAACCTTCCATTCCGTTCCTCGTTCGCTGCCGACGGAAGGCTGGTCTCGGACAACCAGGTACCGTTCGATTTCGATGACTTCGCCAACTACCGCCCGGATCGCTTCCTCCATTCCCGCGCCCTGGCGGCGTCTCGCTTCGGGCCCGGAGATGTCTTCGGCTTCGAGACCGCACTGCTTGCATCGGCCGACCTGCAAAACCCGGACGATCAGGATCGCGACAGCCTGCTCCTCCAGCGGCTCCCCGAGCTGTCGTTCGGCGCGGCCCCGACGCCGCTGCCGTTCCTGCCGCGTCTGCTCGCGAACGGTGATCTCGAGTTCGTGAACTTCCAGCGTCTCGGCGACCAGAATGAGGTGATCCGCGCCCTGCGTGTCGGCGACCAGTTCTTCGACACCGGTGCCGATGCGGTCCCGGACGGCCGGGAACGCGATCGTGCCGGCAACGTGTTCCCGCCCGGCGTCGATGGAAACCGCGACGATGGCCGCACCGAGATCAATGGCGTCTTCAACGAGGGCGAGCCGCTCGCCGATCAAGGTCAGCGCGTCGTCGTGCAGCCGCGGTTCGCGTATCCGATGCGGATCGCAGATCTCGTCGAGGTGAATCCAGAGGTCGGTTGGTACGGGACCTTCTACGATACGGATCGCGTGGGGACTGATACGCGCAATCTCTTCATCGGGCGCCTCGATGTCCGCTCCCGCGCGCGCGGCGAAGTGCAACTGCCCTTCGAGATGGGAAAGGCGACGCACCTGATCGAGCCGCACGCGTCGTGGATCGCGCTGCGTGGCGACGAGGACGAGGACAACCCGCTCCTGGTTCCCAACACGGCGGTCCCCCAGGACCGCTTGCGTCAGCTCGCGGTCGACAACCAGTTGCTCGATCCGTCTGATCGGATCGAAGAGATCAATTCGCTGGTCTTCGGGCTGCGCAACCGGGTGTTGCGCACCGGCGTAGGGTCGCTGCTCGCGGATGTCGATCTGTCGACGGAGTACCGCTTCGAGGAGCAGGAATTCGGTCTGGCGGTGCTGCAGGGCGAGGCCCGATTGCCGCGCGGCATCCGGGTCCGCTTCCTGTCGAGCGTCGACGTCGAGGAGGTCGAGTTCGCGGAAGGGCTGGCTCTGCTCGGTTGGGCGCACCCCTTCGGCCACCAGCTGAGCTTTCGCTACCGCTACATCCGGGACATTCCGCGCGTCTTCGAGGCGTTCCGCAACGACACCGATCGGTTCGGCGATTTCTCGGACGGCTTTCTGCGGGTGAACCAGATCGGGGGCTTTGCCCGCGTGCAGCTGACGAAGCAGTGGGCGGCGACCTACTCCGGCAACTTCAGCTTCGAGAACGCTCTCTCGCTGAACAACCAGTTCGGGGTGGAATACCTGTCTCGCTGCAAGTGCTGGGCGATCCGCCTGGAAGCCAATGCCGACCGCGTCAGCGGCACGTCGTTTGGCTTCAACTACCGGATCCTCGGGCTCGGCGACGACAGGGAGCGACCGTTCCAGGGCAGTTCAGGGCGCAGTCTGAGCGGTTTGCAGGGGCTATGATCTGTCCAGTGCCCGTTCAGATCCTGATGGTCGACAACTACGATTCGTTCACCTGGAATCTCGTCCAGGGACTCCAGACGTGCGGAGCGCTCGTCGCCGTGCTGCGAAACGACGCGCCGGCACTCGCGCCGGCGCTCGGAGTGGAGAAGGGGTCGCGCGTCGATGGCGTGGTCGTCTCGCCGGGGCCCGGAACGCCCGATGCGGCGGGGGGCACGCTGGCCGCCGTTCGCGCTGCGGCCGCTGCCGGCATCCCGTTGCTCGGCGTCTGCCTCGGCCACCAGGCCCTGGCGCGGGCGTTCGGCGGCCGATTCGTGCGGGCAGCCGTACCGCGTCACGGCAAGGTCGTGCCGGTTCGTCACGATGGCCGCGGGTTGTTCGAGGGGCTGCCGGACCCGTTCGATGCGATGCTCTACCACTCGCTCGCGGTCGACGACACGGCGGTGCCGCCGGCGCTCGAAGTCGCCGCGCGGGGACCGGCGGGCGAACTCATGGCGCTTCGGCATCGGACGCTGCCACTCGATGGCGTCCAGTTCCATCCAGAGTCCATCGGCACGCCGGCTGGGGGCGCGCTACTCGCCCGCTTCGTCGAGCGTTGCGGGATGCATGCGGAGCGGCGGATTCGCGCGGCTGCCGGAGTAGCGGCATGAACATCCGCACGGCGCTCGAGGTGGCTGCCCGTCGCGAGGTGGTGGCTTCCCCCGTGCTCGAGGCCGCTTTTGGCGAGATCATGGACGGCAAGGCGAGTCCCGTGGCGATCGCGGCGTTGCTGGTCGCGTTGCGGACCAAGGGCGAGACGGCGTCGGAGATCGTCGCGGCGGCCCGCGCGCTGCGGGCGCGTGCGGAACGCGCGCCGTTGCTGGACCCGCGCGCCGTCGACACCTGTGGCACCGGGGGCGACGCCTCCGGGACCTTCAACATCTCGACGGCGGCGGCGTTCGTCGTCGCCGGTGCGGGCGTGCCGGTCGCCAAGCACGGGAACCGAGCCGCGTCGAGCCGCGCGGGGAGCTTCGACGTGCTCGAGGCTCTGGGCGTATGCGCCGATCTGCCGATCGCCCGCGCGGCCGAGATCCTGGCCGAGGTCGGCGTCGCGTTCTTCTATGCCCGTCGCGCCCATCCGGCGATGCGCCACGTAGCGGCCGTGCGCGAGGAGCTGGGTATTCGGACGCTGATGAATTGCATCGGGCCGCTGTGCAATCCGCTCGGCGTGCGCCGCCAACTGGTCGGCGTCTACGCGTCCGAACTCGTGGAGCCGTTGGCCGAGGCGCTGCATGCGCTCGGGGCCGAAGCCGCGCTGGTCGTGCACGGCGAGGACGGGCTCGACGAGATCACGACGACGGCGCCGACCCGGGCTGCCCATCTCCGTGACGGCCGGGTCGAGGCGCTCTCGCTCGACGTGGCGGATCTCGACATCGCGCGCGCCGACCCAGCGGCGCTGCGCGGTGGCGACGCCGCGGAGAACGCGCGAATCGTCCGATCGGTCCTCGAGGGGTCACCGGGTGCGCCCCGCGAGGTGGTGCTGGTGAACGCTGCGGCCACGCTCTGGGTGGCGGATGCCGCGCCGGATTGGAAGGCGGGCTTCGAGCAGGCGCGCCGTAGCATCGACGCGGGCGAGGCCTTGGCGCGCCTCGACGCGCTGCGCGAGGCCAGCCGGCGATGAGCGCGGGACGGGACGTCCTCGCCGAGATCCTCGCGCACAAGCGCGAGGAAGTGGAGGCGTGCAAGCGCGCGCTGTCGCCCGCCGACATGCGAGCGGCGGCCGAGGAGCGACGACGCGCGGAGTCGCCCCGCGGCTTCCGGCGTGCGCTCCGCGAAGGACCGGCGCCGCGCGTCGTCGCGGAACTCAAGCGCCGCTCTCCGAGCAAGGGCGAGATCTGCGCCGGGTTCGACGCGGTGGGGCGCGCGAAGTCCTACTTCGAAGGCGGGGCGGCGGCGATTTCGGTGCTGACGGACAGCCACTACTTTGGCGGAGATCTGGCGCTGCTCGAGGTCGTTCGTGCCGCCGTGCCGGTGCCGTTGCTGCGCAAGGACTTCCTGATCGACCCCTACCAGGTCGACGAGGCGCGCGCCCACGGCGCCGATGCCGTGCTGCTGATCGTACGCGCGCTGGCTCCCGCGACGCTGCGCGCGCTGCGCGAACGCGCCGTCGGTCTCGACCTGGACGTCCTCGTCGAGGTGCACGACGAGGCGGAGGTCCAGGTGGCGCTCGATGCCGGCGCAGACCTGGTCGGGGTCAACAACCGCGATCTCGCTACCTTCCACACGGATCTGGCAGTGACGGAACGTCTGGCGCCCCGGTTGGCCGCCGCCGGGGTGGTGGTCGTCGGCGAAAGCGGGATCTTCGAGCGTGCGGACATCGGGCGTCTCGAGGCCGCCGGAGCCCATGCCGTGCTGGTCGGGGAAGCCTTGATGCGCGAATCCGATGTCGCCGGCGCACTCCAGCGACTCAGGGGGAACACGTGAACGTCCGGGTCAAGATTTGCGGGATCACCCATCCCGACGACGTCCAGGCCGCCATCGATGCCGGAGCCGATCTGATCGGGCTCAACTTCGTGCCCGGTTCGCCGCGCTGTCTGCAGCTCCCCGACGCAGAGCGGATCGCCACGCTCGCAGAAGGAAAGGTGGAACGCGTCGCGGTGTTCCGGGATGCCGAGCCGCGCGAACTGGAGCGCGTGCTCCGTCGCATCGAGGTCGAGCGCGTCCAGCTGCACGGCGACGAGTCGCCCGAGGACGTCGAGTGGATCGAGCTGCCGACGATCAAGGCGCTGCGTGGCGCCGATGAGTCCGCAGCCGAGCGCTATCTCGGCTCGATCCTGTTGCTCGACCACCCGACGCACGGTGGCGGCCAGGGCCAGGTGTGGAACTGGGCCGACGCCGGGGTGCTGATCGCGCACGGCTACGACGTGATTCTCGCCGGCGGGCTCGATGCCGACAACGTCAGCCAGGCCATCGAAGGGGTCGGCGACGTACTACCGTGGGGCGTCGATGTCGCCACGGGCGTCGAGAGTGAGCCGGGACGCAAGGATCCAGAAAAGTTGCAGCGGTTCCTCGAAGCTGTTCGGGCCGCCGAGGGGAAGGAATCGTGAGCGCGGCGCCGAGTCTCGCCGGCCGCTTCGGCCCCTACGGCGGTCGCTACGTGCCCGAGACGCTGATCGCGGCTCACGACGAGTTGGCGGAAGCGTACGCGCGGATCGCTCCGACGCCGGAGTTCCAGCGCGAACTCACGGACCTGCTGACGCACTACGCCGGGCGCCCGACGGCGCTGTTCTTCGCGCGTCGCACGAGTGAGAGCCTCGGCGGCGCCCGCGTGTATCTGAAGCGCGAGGATCTCGCGCACACCGGCGCGCACAAGATCAACAACGTGCTCGGCCAGTGTCTGCTGGCCCTGAAGATGGGCAAGCGCCGGATCATCGCCGAGACCGGCGCCGGTCAGCACGGTGTCGCAACGGCGACGGCGTGCGCGCTCTTCGGCCTCGAGTGCGAGGTCTACATGGGCGCCGAAGACGTCGAGCGTCAGGCGCCCAACGTCTTCCGGATGGAGCTGCTCGGCGCGACGGTCCGCCCGGTGACGAGCGGTTCGAAGACGCTGAAGGACGCCATCAACGAGGCGATGCGCGACTGGGTCACCAACGTCCGCACCACCTACTACTGCATCGGCTCGGTGATGGGCGGACACCCCTATCCGACGATCGTGCGCGACTTTCAGCGCGTGATCGGGCTCGAGACCCGGCGACAGATCCAGGAGGCCGAAGGCAGGCTGCCGGACGTGCTGGTGGCCTGTGTCGGCGGGGGCTCCAACGCGATGGGGTTGTTCCACCCGTTCCTCGAGGATACCGGCGTCCGGATGATCGGCGTCGAGCCGGCCGGGGAGGGGATCGGCACGGGGCGACACGGAGCCGTGTTGTGCGCCGGCGTGCCCGGGATCCTGCACGGCCAGCGGACGCTGGTGCTCGCCGACGACGACGACGGGCAGATCTTCCCGGCTCACTCGATCTCGGCGGGCCTCGACTATCCCGGCGTGGGTCCGGAGCACGCGTTCCTGCGCGACAGTGGCCGCGCCGAGTACGTGGCGGTTACCGACGATGAGGCGCTCGACGCCTTCGTGTGGCTCGCCCGGATGGAGGGCATCATCCCAGCGCTCGAGACCGCGCATGCGGTCGCCTACGTGCGCAAGCTGGCGCCGACGCTCCCCCGCGATGCGATCCTCGTCGTGAACCTCTCGGGCCGCGGCGACAAGGATGCGCCGACGGTGCGCGAGATCCTGCAGCGGCGCGCGGCGGAGACCGTCGGATGAGTCGGATCGGAACTCGCCTCGCGGAGCTCCGCGGACGCGGCGAGACGGCGCTGATTCCGTTCGTCACGGCCGGCGATCCCGATCTGGGGGTCACGGAGGCCTTGCTCCCCGCATTGGCCGCGGCCGGAGCCGACGTGCTCGAACTCGGCGTCCCGTTCTCCGATCCGGTCGCCGAAGGGCCGACGATCCAGCGCGCCAGTCAGCGCGCGCTGCACGCCGGCACCACGCTGCGGCGCGTGCTCGGCCTGGTGAAGACGCTGCGGCCGAAGCTCGACGTGCCGCTGGTGCTGATGGGCTACGCCAACTCGTTCCTCACGATGGGCGGCGCCCGCTTTGCCGAGGCTGCCCACGAGGCCGGTGTCGACGGCGTCATCACCGTCGACTGCCCGCACGAGGAGGAGCCGGAATACTACGCGGCGCTGGCAGCCTGCGGCATCGACCCGATTCTGCTGGCGTCCCCGACGACGTCGCCGGCGCGGCTCGCGATTCTCGCCGAGCGCACGCGGGGCTTCCTGTACTACGTGTCGCTGACGGGCGTCACCGGCGCGCGTGCGGAGCTGCCGCTCGAGCTCGAGGCGAACGTCGCGCGGATCCGAGCGATCTCGGAGGTTCCCGTGTGCGTCGGCTTCGGCGTCTCGACGCCGGAGCAGGCGAGCCGGATCGGCCGCGTCGCCGATGGCGTCGTGGTCGGGAGCGCCCTGGTCGAACGCATCGAACGCGCCGGCTCGCGCGAGGCCGCGGTCACCGAGGCCGCGAGTTTCGTGGCGGCGCTGAAGGCGCCGCTGCGCACCGCCCGCTGACCGAACGCGCGGGCGACTACGCGCTGCTGCTGTTCGCCGATCCGGTGCGCCCGGTCGGGCTCTGAGCGTCAGCCGCGGATCGCCTCGACGCAGCGCAGGAAGTTGCCGCCGAGCACCTTGTGGATCCGCTCGGGGCTCCAGCGCCGCCGCAGCATGTGCTCGACGAGCCGCGGGAGCTTGAGAGGGCTCTGCAAGTCTCGCGGCGGGCTGATGGCGCCATCCCAGTCGCTGCCGAGTGCGGCGAAGTCCTCGCCGACGGTCTCGACGATGTGCGCCAGGTGCCGCACGACGGCATCGGACTCGCCCCGGAACGGCGACTCCCCGAGGAAGCTCGCCTGGTACATCACGCCGACGACGCCGCCCGAATCGGCGACCGCCTGGAGCTGGTCGTCGTCGAGGTTGCGCCAGTGTTTGTGGACGCCGTTGACACCGGTATGGGTCACGAGTAGCGGCAGCGACGGGTCGTGCACGGCCACCGCGTCCCAGAAGCCCTCGCGATTGATGTGCGCGAGATCCACCAGGATCCGTTTCTCGTCGAGGCGCCGGACGAAGTCCCGTCCGAAGCCCGAGAGTCCCTGTCCTCGACGCGAACGCGCCGCCGGGGAGCTGGTGACGCCGATTCGCGACGACGAGAGGTGCACGATCGTGATTCGGAGCACCAGGTCGTCCGGGATCAGGTCGAGATCCTCGAGCTTCCGATCGAGCGCGTTGCCGCCTTGGACCCCGAGGAACGCCGCGTGCCGGCCGGCGGCGACGGCCGCCCGGTACTCGCGGACGTTACGGACGACGCAGACCTCGTCCGGGACGCTCTCGAGGATCCCTTGCAGGCGCCGTAGATTTTCGAGGAAGATTCCAGGTCGGCGCGCGGAAGGTCGCGCCGGGTTCGTCGTGATGACCCAGGTGCCGCCGGTCACGCACGCCTCGCGGATCCGCGGCAGGTCGACGTGCGACAGGAAGTGTCCGCGCGTCGGACCCGAGCCGTGCCGCGCGAGCAGGTCGTAGCCGAAGATCCGTTTCCAGATGAACGTATCGAGGTGCAGATCGATGACGTCCCCGGCGAGATACAGCTCGACCGCTTCGCGGGAGATGCCGAGTTCGCGTGCCCAGAGAGCGGGGTTGGAACGCAGGTCGCGGTAGGAGAGGGAGCCCATGGCTCGGCATGGTAACCAAGCAAGGCCGACCGGGACCCAGGTGGAGACGAGAAATCCCGCCGCCGGACCGCTAGGGTCCGCCGCCATGAGTGATGCCCGCCGCCGACGCTACGAAGTTCCGGACGCCGGGCTCGAGAAGGACCTCGAAACGCTGCTGGATGGCTTCCAGGCCCGTTTCGGCGCCAGCACGAGTCCTGAATCCATTCGCCAGCTCATGGTGACTGCCCTACGGCTCGTGACGGACGGTGCGACGCCGGCCGACCTCAAGTTGGTGTCGAACGCGCTGAAGGAGCTGCGCCACGCGTTTCGCGTGTTCGCGCCGTACGAGTCCATCCGCAAGGTCGCCGTGTTCGGCAGCGCGCGCACGGCGCCCGGCTCGCCGGACTGGCTCGCGGCCGAGCGCTTTGCCGAGCGCGTCGCGCGACAGGGTTGGATGGTCATCACCGGGGCCGGACCCGGCGTCATGGAGGCAGCCCAGGGCGGTGCGGGTCGAAAGGCTTCTTTCGGCGTCAACATCCGGCTGCCGTTCGAGCAGCAGGCGAATCCGACCATCGCCGGCGATCCGAAGCTGATCAATTTCCGGTACTTCTTCACCCGCAAGCTGGTCTTCGTGAAGGAGGCCCACGCCATCGTGCTGTTCCCGGGCGGCTTCGGCACGCACGACGAGGGCTTCGAGGCGCTGACGTTGATCCAGACCGGCCGCAGCGAGATCGTGCCGGTCGTCTTCGTCGACGCGCCGGGGGGGAGCTACTGGCGGGACTGGCAGGGCTATGTCGGGTCCCACCTGCGCGACCGCGGTCTGATCGATCCGAACGACATGTCGCTGTTTCGCGTGACGGACGACGTCGACGCCGCTGTCCGCGAGGTCGTGGAGTTCTACCGCAACTACCACTCGAGTCGCTTCGTGCGCGACCTGCTGGTGTTGCGGCTGCGGGTCCCGCCGGCCGACGACGAGTTGGCGGCGCTCAACCGCGACTTCCCGGATCTGCTGCTCGGCGGCCAGATCGAGCGCTGCACTGCGTTGCCCGAGGAGGACGGAGAGGATGCCGACCTGCCGCGCCTGGCGCTGCTCTTCAATCGCCGCCGGGTCGGGCGGCTGCGGCTGCTGATCGACCGCCTCAACGCGTGGGAGCCGGACTTGGCCGGTGCGCATGCCGCGAGCCCGCGCGCGATCACCGAGGGCGAGATCCCGCCCGAAGCGGAACGAGCCGAGGCTGACGACGAGTCCTGACGGACCGCCGGCGGCGCGGGTTCAGGCGTCCGGGTCGTCGTCGGCAAGCGTCTGGGACGTGATCGGGTGCGGTGCAAACTCCGGTCCGTCGTGCCAGCCCGGAACGCGCGCGGCCTCGACCAGCCAGGACGCCGCCACATCGTCGCCGAGCACGACGGAGTTCTCGTCGAACCCGCCCGTGAGCCCGTCCCAGAGGTCCTGGCCTCCGGATTCCCACCAGAGCCGCGACGGGTGCTCGAAGTCGACGGAGAGCTTCACCACGCAGCGCATTGTAACGGGAGCGAGTCGCACTACCATCGCCCGCCATGCCCAAGCCGCATCACTTTGCCGCGTCGCCGCAGGAACTCGGAGTCGATCCCGAGAACCTCGAGGCGCTGTTCGCACGCGCCGAACTCGAGGTGCGGGAAGGCCGCTTGCCGTCGGCGCAGCTGGCGATCGCGCGGGACGGTCGGATCGCCGGCATGCGCAGCTTCGGCACGGTGACGCACGAGGGACGGCCCGCGCCGGCGACCAACGAGACGCTGTACGTGATCTTCTCGTGCAGCAAGGCGATCACGTCCGCGGCAGCCTGGCTCCTGCTCGAGGAGGGGAAGCTCCGGCTCGACGAGCGCGTCGCGGAGATTCTTCCCGAGTTCGGAGCCAACGGGAAGGAAGCCGTCACCGTCGAGCAGCTCTTCACCCATACCGCCGGCTTTCCGCGAGCGCCGTATCGACAGCGAGATTGGGACTGGACGCGCTTGCCGGAGGTGTTCGCGCACTGGCGACTCGACTGGGAGCCGGGCTCGCGCTACGAGTACCATCATACCAGCGGCATGTGGGTGCTGGCCGCACTGGTGCAGACGCGCACCGGGATGGACTTTCGCGAGTTCGTCCGCACGCGCATCGCCGAGCCGCTGGGCTTGCCGGATCTGCGCATGGGCTTGCCGCGCGCGCTGCACGGACGGCTTGCAGATCTCGCGTACGTGGGTCGCGAGCGCACCGCGGAGGAGTTCGCTGCGCTCGGCTTTCCGATGCCACCCGCGAGCGAGGTGACGGAGGAAGCGATCGTCGGCTTCAACGATCCGCGCGTGCGCGAAGTCGGTGTCCCGGGCGGCGGCGGCACGGCGACCGCGGGCGATCTCGCGTTGTTCTACCAGGCGCTCGGCAACGAAGGACGCGCGGCCGACGGTCGCCCGATCTGGCAGCTCGAAACGATCGAGGACGCGCGTCGGATCCGAAATCCCGAGTTCGTGGATCCGATGCTCGGCAAGCCCGCCAACCGCGGCCTCGGGATCGTGATCGCCGGCGGCCCCGAGAAAATCTACCTGGGCTTCGGACGTCCCTCTTCGGACGACTCCTTCGGCCATCTCGGCGTCGGCGGCCAGATCGGCTGGCACGACCCCCGGACCGGCCTCTCCTTCGGCTTCTGCACCAACGGCATCGAGCGCGACCCCATCCAGATGGGTCGCCGCATCGCCGCCCTCTCCAGCCGCGCCGCCGCCTGCACCCCCTGACCCCGCGACGTCAACCAAGGGGCCGTCAACCAAGGGGCCGGGTTGAAACGTCAACTTCTTCGCGATGAAGCTTCATGACGATCCCGTCTCCGGCAATGACTACGCCTATCCTCACGTCGCTGACGAGGGTGGGTCCGCACCCAGCCGAGACACGTCCCGATCGACGCCGTCAGCCGCCAGAGCGCTTGACGCTCCAGCCGTGCGTCTCGAGAACGGCCACCAGCGCGTCGCGATGATCGCCCTGGATCTCGATGACACCGTCCTTGACGGTTCCCCCGGACCCACACGAGCGTTTGAGCTGCGAGGCCAGGGCTTCGAGAGCCTCACCCGCGAGCGGGACTCCTTGGACGACTGTGACGCCCTTGCCCTTGCGCCCCTTGGTCTCGCGGCCGACCCGGACCACGGCCTTGCCGCCCGCCGGAGGCGACGAAGTCTTCGAAGTGGCCTCCCGGCACGTGCAGCGCGCCACCGGCTGGCCGCAGGCCGAACACATCCGCCCGTACTCGCTCGAGTAGACGATGGCCCCCCGGTCGCTGCGCTTCGCGTCCATCTGCGCGAAGGTAGCCGGCCGAGACGGGGAGCCACATGATCGCCATCTTCGTCGATGCCGACGCCTGTCCGGTGAGGGACGAGGTCTACCGGGTGGCCACCCGCTACGGACTGCCAGTCGCCGTCGTCGCCAACCAGCCCCTGTACGTTCCGCCCGGCTTCGGCGCCGAGCTGATCGTCGTCGACCGCGGGCTCGACGTCGCCGACGACTGGATCGCCGAGCGCGCGAGACCCGGCGACATCGTCGTCACGGCGGATATCCCGCTCGCCGCGCGCTGTCTCGCCGAAGGGGCCAGCGTTCTCGGCCCCGACGGCCGCCCGTTCACCGAGGCCATGATCGGCGCCGCCCTCGCCACGCGGCAGCTGAAGGCGGATCTGCGCGAGCAGGGTCTCGCCCCCGGTGGTCCGCGTCCGCTCGCCGAGAAGGATCGCGAGCGCTTCCTGTCGCGACTCGACCAGCTCGTGCAGGCCGCTCTGCGGGGGCGACGCGCGTGAGCGCGGCTGCGAATCCGTCGAGCCGTGGAGGCAGAAAGGAATCGCGATGATCGAGCCCTTCCCGTCCGAGGAGTTCGAGGAGCGCCGGCAGCGGGTCCGCGCCGCGATGCAGACGCACGGCATCGACGCGCTGCTGATCTCGACGCCGGAGAACATCTACTACCTCACCGGGCTCGACCACATGGGCTATTTCGCGTACCAGCTGCTGGTGCTGCCGGCGAGCGGGGAGCCGATCCTGATCACGCGCGCGATGGAGCGTGCGATCGTCAGCGACCTCACTCCGGGGCTCCGGCACTATGGCTACGCGGACGGCAGCCGCCCGCTGCCCCCGCCGGCCGCTGGGCCGGATCCGGTCGCGGACGACGTCGTCGACCTGACGGCGGAGCTCGAAGGAAAGCTGCTCGTCGAGCCTGCGATCCGAACCGCGAGCGCGGCCGAGCAGGCGCACCGGATCCCCGTCGAGACCACCTGCAACGCGGTGGCGGAGTGCGGCCTTGCGCGCGGCCATCTGGCGCTCGAAGAGGGCGGCAGCTTTCTGTCCTACCGCATCGCCGATGGCATCAAACGCGGACTCTCCGACGGCATCTGGACGGACGGCACCGGCGTGGTCGATCGCTGCCGACTGGTGCAATCGCCGCGTGAGCAGGAGTGCACGAGGCGCGCCGGCGTGATCTCCGACGCGATGCTCCAGGCCGCCATCGCCGCCGCCGGCCGCGGCGTCAACGAGTGCGACGTCATGGCCGCGATCTACGACGCGCTGTTCCGGCGCGGCGGCACCTATCCGGGCTTCGTGCCGCTCGTGCGCTCGTCCGCGAGCCTCGTGCACGAGCACGGGACCTGGGCCGATCGGTTGCTCGCCACAGACGACCTGCTGTTCCTCGAAATGTCCGGTTGCGTGCGCCGCTATCACGCGCCGATGGGGAGACTCCTCTTCATCGACGACGCTCCGGCCAGCGCCTACCGGGCGCTCGAGATCTGCCACGAAGCCGAACTCTCCGCCGCCTCGGCAATGCGACCGGGCGTGCTGGCCGGCGATGTCTACGAGGCCTGGCAGACGGTGCTCAACCGGCACGGGCTCGAGAGCTACCGCCGCCACCACTGCGGCTACAGCACCGGCATCGGCTACCCGCCGAGCTGGTCTGGGGGCGGAGTCCCGGTCGGCCTGCGGTCGGGATCGGAGATGCCGATCAGGGCCGGCATGGTGTTCCACCTGATGTCGTGGCTGCTGCGCTCGGACCACGGCGACTCGTTCCTCTCGGACACCGTGATCGTCACCGAGGAGGGCTGTGAGATGATCACGCAGACGCCGCGCGGGCTGCTGATCCGGACCTGAGAACGCCGCGAAGAGTCGACCGTCCGGGGCTCAGTCCTCGCTGCTGAAGCCGCGCAACCCCTGGTAGCGGGTGACGTGCCAGTCCGCATCGCCGAACAGGCCCTGGAGCACGCGCAGGCGCTTGAAGAACAGGCCCTCGTCCTGCTCGTCGGTGACGCCGATGCCGCCGAACAGCTGGATGGCGTTCTCCTGCACGAACCAGCCGCCGCGCGAGAGCTGGAGCTTCGCGGCCGAGATCTCCGACTGCCGCTTCTCGGTGTCGTCGTAGTCCGCGGCGATCGCCGCGAGGATCATCGTCGAGCGACACAGCTCGGTTTCGGCATACATGTCGGCCGCTCGGTGTTGCAGCGCCTGGAAGCTCCCGATCGGAACCCCGAACTGCGAACGCTGCTTGAGGTAGGCGACGGTCCGGTCGAAGAGTTCCTGGATCTCCCCCTGGCCCTCGGCGCAAGCCGCCGCGGCCGCGCGATCGAGAGCCCACTCGAGGGCGGGCAGGGCGCGTCCCTCCTCGCCGAGCAGGCGATCGGCGCCGACTTCGACGCCGCCGAGTCGCAGCAGCGCGCTGCGCTGGCCGTCCATGCCGGGAACGCGGGTGCGCTCGAGGCCGTCGGCGTCGCCGTCGACGACGAACAGCGAGAGCCCCTCGGCGTCGAGGGAATCCCCCGCCGTACGCGCCAACACGACCAACTGGTCTGCCGCATGGCCGTTCAGCACCCACGTCTTCTCGCCCGATAGCGCCCAGACCGGCCCGTGCTTCTCGGCGCGCGTCTGGCAGTCGTAGGGCGTGTAGCGACTCTGTCGCTCGCCGTAGGCGAGCGCCAGTGACGTCCTACCTTCGATCATCGGAGCCAGGAAATTCTCGATCTGCGTCTCACTGCCGAGCTTCGAGACGAGGCCACCCGCCAGCACGACCGACGGAATCAGCGGCTCCGCCACGAGGCCTCGTCCGAGCTGCTCGAGGATCAGCGCCAGATCGACGAAGCGGCCGCCGAAGCCCCCGTGCTCCTCGGGGTAGGCGACGCCGAGCCAGCCGAACTCGCCCATGCGCGCCCAGGTGGTCGGATCCCAACCGCGTTCGGTGTCGCGCAGCTTGCGGAAGCGCTCCACCGGCGAGTCGTTCTGAACGAACTTGGCGACGGAGTCGACGAGGATCTGCTGCTCTTCACTGAGGTCGAAGTTCATGGCGGTGTCCTATCTCTCGAGGGGGGGGCGATCAGGCCGTCGGGAGGCGCAGGATGTGCTTCGCGATGATGTTGCGCTGGATCTCGTTGGAGCCCCCGTAGATCGTCGCCGCGCGCAGGTAGTTGAAGGAGGAGGCGACCCCCTGCTCGATGGCCGGCAGCGCCTCGGCCGGGGAATCGAGCCAGCCGAGCGCATCGTGCCCCATCGCATCCATGCACAGCTCGGTCGATTCCTGCTGGATCTCGGTGCCGACGAGTTTCAGGATGGAACTCTCGGGGCCCGGCGCGCGCCCGACCTGGGCGGCGGCCAGCGTGCGCAGCTGCAGCAGCTCGAGGCTGCGCAGTCGCATCTCGAGCCGCGCGATCCGCTCGCGGAAGCTGCGGTCGTCGAACAGCGAACTCTTGCCGACGGGCGTTTCGCGCGCGATGCGCTTGCACAACTGCAGCCAGCGCTTGCTCTCGGCGATGCCGCCGATCCCCGTCCGCTCGTGGGCGAGCAGCGCCTTCGCCATCGTCCAGCCGCCGTGTTCGGGGCCGACCCGGTTGCTCTGGGGCACCCGCGCATTCTGGAACCAGGTCTCCGAGAACGCGTCGGTGCCGCCGGTCGTGAGGAAGGGCTTCACCGTGATGCCCGGCGTGTTCTCGAGGTCGGCGAGGATGAAGGTGATGCCGTCCTGCTTCTTCCCGGAAGCGTCGGTGCGCGCCAGCAAGAAGATCCAGTCCGCGTGCTGCGCGTAGGTGGTCCAGGTCTTCTGGCCGTTCAGGATGTAGTCGTCGCCGTCCTTCTCTGCGCGTAGCTGGAGGGAGGCGAGGTCCGAGCCGGCATTCGGCTCCGAGTAGCCCTGGCACCAGACCTCTTCGCCGGAGAGGATCTTCGGCAGGAAGCGTTCCTTCTGCTCCGGCGTTCCGAACTGAATCAGCAGCGGCCCGACCATCATCAAGCCGAACGGCGAAAGCTGCGGCGTGTTGGCCCGGACGAGCTCTTCGCCGAAGATGTGGCGCTTGCCGATGTCCCAGCCGGTCCCTCCGACCTCCTTCGGCCACTGCGGAGCCACCCAGCCCTTGGCGTGCAGGATCCTGTGCCACTCCATCTGCTCTTCGTGCTCGAAGTGACCGCCGCCCGCAGCCTTGGCCTTGATCGCGGCCGGCATGGCGTCCTGGATCCACTGGCGGACTTCCTGGCGAAACGCGATCTGCTCGGGGGAGACGTCGAGGTCCATGGGGACTTCCTCCTGGTGGGCTGGGACTCCGTGGGGGCCGGCAGCGCATCGGCGGCAAACAGGCTCGGGTCGGAACGAGGGCGGAGAATAACCGGCACGTCTCGGCTGTGCCGGTCCTTTCCCCCATGCCGCGGCGGGCCGGGGCCAGGTATGCTCCGCGCCGTGTCAGACCACCTGAACGCCGCTCTCGTCCGTCGCGTCTGGGACGCCATCGCGCGCGGCGACGCCGACGCCCTCCGCGCCCTTCTCGCGCCCGATGTGATCTGGCGAGCGACGGCGCGGGGCACGCCCTGGATGGGGGAGCACCGCGGCGCCGATGCGGTTGTCGACATGCTCGCCCGTGTCGGGGAGGCGACGGACGTCTTCGACGCGCAGCTCGTGGACATCCTTGCCAGCGATGCACGCGTGTTGCTGATCTTCCGCGTACGGATCGTGATCGGGACCCGGGACGTGGAAGTCGATTATCTACTGCTCGCCGAGGTCGCGGACGGCCGTCTCGCACAGATCTGGAGCGCCGCGCTCGACCCCCAGGCGATCGCGGCGTTCTGGAACGGCCTCGGTCTGGCGCGAAGCCAGCCGGGTTAGCTGGTCGCCATCGCCCCGGCGGCCCCACTTCGATCGCGCGCGATGCAGATCGTGAACGTCCTCACGGCTGCGGATCGCGGCGCTCAGAGCTTCTCCGGCGCATCGAATCTGCCGTGCATGTGCTCGGTCCACATGGTCATCAGAGCCGGACCGGGCAGGCCGAGACCGCGCAGCGAATCGGCGATGGGATGCGTACCCAGCTCGAGCCGCGCGCCGCCGAGGCGGAACCCGACGCCGGTGCCGCCCTGGCGGAAGCGTGTTCGGTGCGGGATGCCCTCGATCTGGGTGTAGGTGACGAGCTCCGAGTCCGGAAGCGTCCGCGTGCCGCCACGCGGGAGCGACAGCGTGAGCACGTGCTGGTCATCCATCTCGAGACGACACCGAACGCTGTCTTCCTGGATCTGGAGGTCGATGACCTCGACGGTCTTCGGGAAGCCCCAGATCGTGCGGCCCGCCTCGCACGTGAAGGATTGGTCGACGGGGAGTTTCCAGATGTAGGTCCCGAGACGCCCCCGAACCAGATCGACCAGCGGGCCGAGCCAGGGGAGCCGGCTCGCCGTCCCGAGCGGCTGGACGAAGCAGGTGATCGAGAGTTCGCGATAGTCGCCCAGGTCGTTGTCCCGGTAGTCGATGACGGCGATCGCGACGGGCGTGCGACCGGGCAGGACGGTCGCGGCTTCGAAGCCATCGGGGACCAGCTTCTGCACCGAGCCGGCTGGCAGCAGCCAGGTGGCGACGCCAGCCGACGCATCGCGCACTTCGACCGGCATCGAGACCACGCGTCCCTGGATCGGATAGCTGCGCTCGGAATCGACCATTGCCCCGAGCATACATCCGCAGGCCCGGCGGGGGAATGCGTTCGCCTGATCCTCTCCGCGCGACCCGGCTCTCAGCCGAGGCTGGAGCGGATCGTCTCGATCGCGCGCGCGCGCAGCGTATGCTTGGTGAGCCGGTGCGCTCCGACATGCAGCGCGGCCAGCTCGCGGGCGGCCGCGATGGCCTCCGCCTCGATCTCCTCGGGCGCGACGGTGCGGTCCAGGAACCCGGCCTCCACGGCCCCGGCCGGGTCGTAGACCGACGCGAGCGCCGTCGCCCGCTGCAGGTGGCGCAGCGAGATGCGTTCGCGCGCCAGCTCGGCGGCGAACGTGGGCAGCGCGAGGCCGATCGCGACCTCGTTCAAGCCGATCTTGTACGCGCCCTGGGCTCCGATCCGCAGATCGCCGGCGAGCAGCAACACGGCGCCCATCGCGAGCGCGTGGCCCGTGCAGGCGATGACGACGGGCATCGGGAACTCGTAGAGACGCAGCGCGAGCCGCCCGCCGGCGGTGACCAGGCGCGCCATCGCGTCGCCGCCCTGGTTCATCACGCCGAGGTCGAAGCCACCGGAGAAGCGCCCCGGGCGGCCGATCAGCACGACGGCCTTTGCTTCGCGCTCGGCGCGATCGAGTACGGCGCCGAGCGCATCGAGGAGCGGCATCGAGAACGCGTTGGCCTTGCCGTCATCCAGCCGGATGACGGCAAGGCCGTCGTCGATCTCGATGCGGACCGCTTCCGTCGTCACCGGCGCTTCAGGCCGCTTCGAACAGCGACGCGAAGCCCTGGCCGCCGCCGATGCACATCGTGACGATGCCGTAGCGGCCTCCGGTGCGGCGCAGCTGTCGCAGCAGCAGCCCGGTGAGCCGCGATCCCGTCATGCCGTAGGGATGCCCGATCGCGATCGATCCGCCGCACGGATTGAGCTTCTCATTGGGAATCTCGAGCACGCGCTGGCAGTGCAGCAGCTGCGACGCGAAGGCCTCGTTCAGCTCGACGATGTCGAGGTCCTGCATCGTGAGGCCGTGTCGCTTCAAGAGCTTCGGCACCGCGAAGATCGGACCGATCCCCATCTCGTCGGGGCCGCAGCCGGCGACGGCGCTGCCGCGGTAGATCCCGAGTGGCTCGAGTCCGAGCTGCTTGGCGCGATCGGCGCTCATCACGAGCGTCGTCGACGCACCGTCCGAGAGCTGGGAGGCATTGCCGGCCGTGACGGTCCCGTCGGGCTTGAACGCCGGCTTCAGCTTGCCAAGACCCTCGAGAGTCGTATCGGGACGGTTGCACTCGTCGCGATCGAGGACGGCTTCCTCCTCACGCGGCTCCTCGCCCTTGTTCATGACCTTGCGGGTCACCTTCATCGGCACGATCTCTTCGGCGACCCAGCCCTTCTCGGCGGCGGCGGCATAGCGCTGCTGGCTCTGCACTCCGTAGACGTCCTGGTCCTCGCGGGACACCTGGTAGCGTTCGGCGACGATCTCCGCGGTGATCCCCATCGGGTAGTAGAGACCGGGGAAGCGTTCCTGCGCTGCCTTGTTGACGAGCCGGGTCGTGTTCTGCGTGCCGTCGTTCATCATCGTGATCGTCTCGACTCCGGCACCGATCGCGACGTCCGCCCCTTCCTGAATGCGCTGGGCCGCCATCATGATCGCCTGCGAGCCCGACGAGCAGAAGCGGTTCACCGTCGCGCCGGCAACTTCCTTGGGGAAGCCGGCCGCCATCGCGGCGATCCGCGCCATGTTCATGCCCTGGCACCCTTCCGGGAAGCCGGTGCCGACGATCACGTCTTCGATCTCGGCCGGGTCCACCCCCGCCTTCTCGGCGGCGGACTTCAGCGTATGGGCGAGGTAGTAGACGGGCTCGGTCATGTTGAAGGATCCGCGGCCGGCCTTGGCCATGCCGGTGCGGACGCTTTCGACGATGACGACGTCGCGGGAGGGGAGAGCCATTCGAGAGATCCTTTCGCGGCGGGTCCGCAGGGGACCGAATCAGGGTACGAAAAACGGATCATACCAATCCGCGTCCCTCTCGGCTGCCCTCGACGCCTTTCGAGGCTGCCCTAGATTCCGACAGTTCACCCGCAGGAGGCCAGGGTCCCGGTGTCGACGTCCGAAGCCACGACGAATGGGGTACAAGTGGAGGCCGTCGGCCGCTTCGCACCGGAGCACTCGGCGCCTCATCTCTCCGAGTGGTTCTTCCTCTACACGATCCGGATCACCAACCTGAGCGAAGAGTCCGTGCAACTGGTGGCGCGTCACTGGGTGATCACCGACGCCACCGGCAAGGTCGAAGAGGTGCACGGCCCCGGCGTCGTGGGCGAGCAGCCCGTGCTCGCGCCGGGCGAGGCGTTCGAGTACACGTCGGGCTGTCCGCTCGGGACGCCCTTCGGCTTCATGCGCGGCCGCTACGAGATGGTGGCCACTGCCGGCCGCCGCCGCTTCGACGCCGAGATCGCCCCCTTCGCGCTCCGCCAACCCCACGGCCTCCAATGACCCCGCCGTCGTGATAGCAGCCGTCAACAGCAGAGTCGTCAACCAAGGGGCCGGGTTCATCCGTCAACTT
>CAYOHN010000023.1:0-22414 GCA_964403735.1 uncultured Spirochaetales bacterium
GACCGTCGAGGTCGAGCAGTTCTGCTCGTGGTCGGCGTGCAGGATCAGCAGCAGGTCGATCGCCTTCTCGATGACCGGATCGACCTCGTAGTCCTCGCACGGGGTCGCGAACATCAGATGCAGGAAGTTCCCGACGTAGGACAGCGCGTTGTTCGGGAACATGAACGGCTGGCCGATCGAATGCTTGAACGCGTAGGCCGCCAATGTCGGCAGCTTCGCGATCAAGCGGTGGACGGAGACCTCCACCTGGCGCGGGTCGCGAGGGTCGAGGGAGTCGGGGTAGAACGTCGCGAGGGCACCGACCGCCGCGGCGCAGGCCGCCATCGGGTGGGCGTCTTTCGGCAGTGCGCTGTAGATGCGCTTGAAGTCCTCGTGCAGCATCGTGTGGCGGCGGATCGATTCCCGGAAGGATTCGAGCTGGGGCGCCGTCGGCAGCTCGCCATAGATCAACAGGTGCGCCACTTCCAGGAAGCTGCTGTGTTCGGCCAGATCCTCGATCGGGTAGCCGCGGTAGCGCAGGATTCCCTTGTCCCCGTCGATGAAGGTGATCGCGCTGCGACACGCCCCGGTGTTCGCATAGCCGGGGTCCATCGTGATGTAGCCGGTCTGCGCGCGCAGCTTCTGGATGTCGACGGCGCGTTCGCCTTCGCTGCCCACGACGACGGGGAGCGCGATGGTCTGGTCTCCGATACGGAGTTCAGCCTGGTCTACCTTTTCGGACACGGGAAATCCTCCATGCGGCCCGGCGCCAGTCGACGAGCGCCGGGCGACGAACCGAGCCGTGATTTCGATCTCAGTTTCGATCTCGGTTTCGATCGAGCGGTTTCGATCTCGGTTTCGATCGAGATCTCGATTGTGGTCTCGATCGAAGTCTCGAGCGTAGTTTCGAGCATCTATCGAGGGTCTACGGAGAGTCGCTGACGCGGAGTCTTCCGCTGAACCCGACCGCCACAGCGTAGCCGAAGCGCTGCGTTCGGAACACCCGGAGAGTCATCTCCGCGTCACTCGCGCCGCGTCGCGACGACCAACTGGCGGCGGCCCTCGCGGGCGCGGAATCGGACTTCCACCGGCACCGCCGCCTCGACGCGGTCGAGCTTCCGGGCCTGCACCACGACGGCAGTGCCGCCGGAGTCGAAGAAACGCGCGATGTCGGCGCGCGAGCGAAGCGGCGTCACGCTCCGCCCGCCGTAGTAGACGAGGCCGCCGGTGAGCGCGCGGTCCCCGACGAGACCGATGGCGCGGTTCTCGGGAGTCAGCGCGGCGGCCGCTTCGGCAATGGCTCGGGGGGATTTCTCCGGATCGCGCGCCGGCCACGTGATCTGGAACAACACGACCTCCACGGCGAAGACCATCGCGACCGGAATCGCGAGGCGCGCGCCGACCGGCGCACGTGCGCGCGCCGCGGCGCGGACGGCGCCGAGAGTCGCCGCGACGATCGCGAGCGCCGCGACGCCGGTCAGTCGCGACGCGGCGGGATCTTGCAGCGGATCCCGCAGCAGGACGAACAGTCCAGCGCCCGCGACTGCGACGGCCAGGAGCACCGTGACTCCGTGGACCAGACGAGGCACACCGCCATGTCGGAGCGCCTGACGCCAGACGGCGTCGGCCACCAGCAGCGCGGCGGCGGGGTGGCTCGGCAGCATGTAGATGCCGCGCTTGCCGCTCGACAGGGAGAAGAAGAGCAGCGTCGCGCCGACCCACGCGAGCAGGAAACGCCACGCCCGGTGCGCGTCCGGGTCCGCGCCGGGCGCGAAGATCTCGCGACGGCCGGCGATCCACACGGCCGGAACCAGCAGGAACCACGGCAGGAAGTTCACCGGGTAGCGCTCGAGGTAGTAGTAGAAAGGACGCACATGCGCGGTGCCCGAAAAGAAGCGGCCGAACAAATTGTCGACGACGGCGACAGCGAAGAAATCCGGCGGCGCGAGCGCCACGGCGGCGCTGATCCAGGCGATACCGGGCGCGATCGAGAGCAGCGGTCCCCACCACGGGAACAGGGTCCGCAACGCCGGCAGGCGCCGCTCCCAGAGCAGGAACGCGACGATGATGAGCGCGGGAACGAGGAAACCCACGGGGCCCTTCGTCAATACCGCGAGCCCGAGCGCACCGTGCAGGAGCGCCTGGTTGAGGCCGAGTCGGCCGATCCCCCGATCGATCCGCCAGAATGCGACCAGGCCGATCGTCTCGAAGAGCGCGAGCAGCACGTCGAGCTGGACGCGGCGCGCGTTGTCGGCGAACTCGAAGCCGGTGAGCAGCAGCGCGGCGCCGAGCAGGGCGCTGCGCGCACCGAGCAATCGCCGGCCGAAGGCCAGCATCAACGCGATCAGCGCGATGCCGCCGAGTGCCGACGGGAGGCGAGCGGCGGCTTCGCTCACGTGGCCGAACGGCGCGCCGCTCGCTGCTGCGAGCCAGAAATACAGCGGCGGCTTCTGCGTGTAGGGCTCGCCGTCGATGTGCAGCAGCACGAGGCCCGCGGCGCCGTGCCGGAGCGACCGCAGTTCCTCGGCGACCTGGCCGTAGCGCGGCTCGTCCGGCGCCCAGAAGCCGGTGGCGCCGAGTTGCGGCAGCAACAAGAACATCGCCGCCGCGATCAGCAGCGCGGGGACGAGCGAACGGTGCCGCGGGGGCGCGAGAGACGATGAGCGCAGCGGTCGCCCTCCTGGGCAGCTTCGGGGTTGGTCGCGGGAGTTGCGGCCGGACGATACCCTCCGCGGCGGAGGTGGCCCCATGTCGAGCCCCGAAGCCGATCCGGCCCAGGCCCTGCTGGCGCTGCTCCGCGAAGCCGTCGTCAAGCCTCACGAGGTCGCGCGCGTTCTCGATTCGATGAGTCACGCGCAGCGGGTCCAGGCGATTCGTGCGGTCGGTCGCAACGAGCAGCGTCGTCTCTATGAGGCAGTCGACGGGTTCCGCGCGCTCTCGATGACCGACATGGTGGTGGCGGCGGCCCCGGCGATGACGACGGTGCGGCATTACGGCAAGAACACGTTGCCGGCGTTCAGCCACTTCGAGAAGCGCTTCTGCCGACCGCCCGATGCCGATTCGCAGCAACCCGACCGCCTCTGGGGTTACAACTTTTCGCCGATGGGGTGGCTCGTGGGTCCCGGCTACTTCGTGCTGCGGCCGGACGCGGCGCGCGGCGAGCTCTTGGTGGACTACAACCTGGTGCCGACCCCGGCAGCGGGAACGACTGCTGGCATGGCGGCGGACACGGCGGCGCACCCGGCGGACTGGCCCGAGATCCGGCCCAACGAGCGCGGTGTCTCGCGCTTCGTTTACGGCTTCATGATCGACACCCTGCGCGGGGTCTCGCAGCATGTCACCGTCGGTGCGGCCGCGCGCAAGGGCCGCAATCTCGGCAGCTGGTTCCTGCTGTGCCGAGAGGGCTAGCGCGATCTTGCGGGACGGGTCCCCCACTCCGCGGCTCTCGGTCGTCGTCCCCGTTTTCGACGAGCAGGATTCGCTCGAAGCGCTCCACCGAGAACTCGACGCCGCGCTCGGCGGCGAGCCGGGCGGCGTCGAAGTGATCTTCGTCGACGACGGCTCGAGGGACGAGAGCCGGGCGCGGCTGCGCGCGCTCGCGGCCAAGGATCCGCGCGTTCGCGTGTTGCTGCTCGGCCGCAACCACGGGCAGAGCGCCGCCCTCGATGCCGGCTTCCGCGCCGCGCGCGGGGAGATCCTCGTGACGCTCGACGCCGATGGGCAGAACGATCCCGCCGACATTCCGAAGCTGCTCGAACGCCTCGCGGACGCCGACGTCGTGAACGGCGTGCGCGTCGATCGCCGCGACGCGTTCCTGCGGCGCGCCTCTTCGCGGGTGGCCAACGCGGTCCGCAACCGGATGACCCACGAGACGATCACCGACGTCGGCTGCTCGCTGCGCGCGATGCGCGCCGAGCCGCTGCGCCGCGTGAAGCTCTGGCGCGGCGCCCATCGCTTCCTTCCGACGCTGCTGCGGCTCGAAGGAGCTCGCGTCGTCGAGGTCCCCGTCTCGCACCGTCCGCGCCGGCATGGACGCTCCAAGTACGGCATCGCGAACCGACTCTTCGCCGGGCTCGTCGACGTCGTCGCCGTGCGTTGGTGGCAGGCGCGGGCGCTGCGCTACCAGGTGCGCGAGGAGCGCGGCGCCCCGCCTCCGTCGCAGGACTGACCTCCCCCTGGCGAGGGTTCGCCGTTCCGCCCCGTTTGCTCGCCAGCCGCGCGAACTCCGATACCCTCCGCGCCCATGCAAAGAACCGTCTCCGGCGCGGCCCTCGGTCTCGTCGTGCTGATCGCGCTGCTGCTCGTCGCGGCTCGGGCACCTGCCGAGGTCCAGGATCCTGCCGTCCGCACGCGCGTCACCACGCTCGACAACGGACTCACGATTCTGACGCTGCCCGATCCGACGACGCCGGCGGTCAGCTTCCAGATGTGGGTAAAGGTCGGATCGAAGGACGAGGCGCACCACACGGGACTCGCGCACCTGTTCGAGCACATGATGTTCCGCGGGACGGATCGGCTGCCGCCGGAGTCTCACGAGCGCTTGATCGAGGGGCGGGGCGGGCGCGTCAACGCGTTCACCACGGCCGACCACACCGTCTACTTCGCCGTAGTGGCACCGGACGCCCTGCCGCTCGTGATCGAGCTCGAGGCCGAGCGGCTCGCGAATCTCCACATCGACGAGGAGACACTGGCGAGCGAGCGCCAGGTGGTGCTGGAGGAGCGCAGGATGCGGACCGAGGACCAGCCGACGGGACGCGTCTTCGAGGCGCTGCTGAACCTCACGTTCATGGCGCATCCATACCGCGTGCCGGTGATCGGCTGGCGCAGCGACATCGAGGAGGTGACGGTGGACGTGTGCCGCGACTTCTTCGACACGTACTACGCGCCGAACAACCTGGTGCTGTCGATCAGCGGCGCCTTCGACGAAGAGGACACGCTGGCTCGCGTGCGCCGGGCTTTCGGCCGGCTCGAGCCGGCGCCGGAGATCCCGCGCAACCCGACGCGGGAGCCCCCGCAGCGCGGCGAGCGACGTGCGACGGTGTACTTCGACGTGCGCAGTCCCATCCTCGCCGCCACCTGGCACGCGCCGAAGAGTGGTCATCCGGACGGGGAAGCGCTCGACGTCGCGAGCCTGGTGCTCTCGGGTGGCCGTTCGAGCCGGCTCTATCGCGGGCTCGTCTACGACGCGCAGCAGGCGCTGGCCGCCGAAGGCAGCTACTGGGAGCTGGCCGACGCCGGGATCTTCTACGCCTACGCGATGGTGCGTCCCGATGGCGACATCGAGCGCGTCGAGGAGCTGTTTTTCCGCGAGATCGATCGCCTGCGAGATGAACTCGTGCCCGCCGACGAACTCGCCAAGGCGAAGCGGCAGATCGAGGTCGATCTGCTGCGCGGCACCGATACCGCGCACGCGATCGGCTCCCGGATTGCGCGCGACTGGGTGACCTTCGGGCGCATCCGTCCGATCGAGGAACGGCTGGCGGCGTACCGCGCAGTCACGGCCGAAGACGTCCAGCGCGTGGCGCGGACCTATCTGCGCCCCGAGATGCGCAACGTGCTGCATCTGGTGGCGCCCCCGCCCGGCGCTCTTCCCGAAGAGCCGTCACCGCAACCGGGTGCCCCCCCGCCCGGCGAGACGCGCGAGGATCCGGCAACGCCACCGGGACCGGGAGACCGGCGATGAACGCCCGCGTCGCGGCTCTGACGCCGTGGTTGGCCCTGCTCGTGCTCTTTTCGGGTTGCTCCGCACTGCGGCCGAAGCCGGCCTGGGAGCAGCCTCCGCCGCCGGTCGCCGAGGGCCCCGTCGTGCCCCAGGAGCGCCTGCACCGGACGACACTCGAAAACGGACTCGAGGTGCTGGTGCTCGAGGACCACGGGCTGCCGCGTCTCGAGATCGGAGTGCTGCTGCGGCGCGGCGCCGAGGTCGAGTCGACCGAGCAGGCGGGCGCCGTCTCGCTGCTCGCCGATGTGATGGAGCGCGGCGCCGGCGAACGCGATGCGCTCGCGCTCGCGCGCGCGACCGAAGAGCTCGGCGCCAGCCTGGGCGTCGGCGCGGGCATGGAATCCGTCAGCGTGGACGTCTCGGGGCTCTCCGAAGATGCGGACACGCTCTTCGAACTCCTCGCGGATGTGGCGCTGCGCCCTCGACTGGACAGTCGCGAAGTCGAGCGCGCGCGCGCGGAGACGCTGGCCGGCTTCGAACAGGACAAGGACGAACCCCGGTCGCTGTTGTCGAAGCAGCTCGTCCAGACGCTCTACGATGGACACCGCTATGGATTGTCCGTATCGGGCGCTCCCGGCAGCGTGCGGTCACTCGACGCGACAGCTCTGCGCGCATTGCACGAACGGCTGTTCGTCGCGAGCAACGCGATCTTCTACGCCGTCGGCGACATCACGATGGACGACGCCGTCGCGCGCGCACGCGCCCAGTTTGGCAACTGGCCGGCGGGCACGCCGCCGGCGCCAGGTCCCCCGCCGCCGTCGCCCACCCCGACGGAGCGCCGCGTCGTGATCGTCGATCGCCCGGACCTCGGCCAGGCGCAACTGGCGCTCGCTCACGAAGGCATCGCGCGAAGTGACGACGTGCGGATCCCCGCCAGCCTGATGAACACCGTCCTTGGGGGCGGAGGCTTCCTGTCGCGGCTGATGAGCCGCGTGCGAGCGGACGAAGGACTGGCCTACGGCATCGGCTCGGGGTTCTCGCTGCGCCGTCACCCGGGGCCGTTCGTGATCTCCACCTCGACGCGGGTCGCCGAGGCGGGGCGCGTCGTCGAGATCGTGCTCGAGGAGGTGGAGCGCCTGCGCGGCGAGGCGCCGTCACCGGATGATCTGCGCCTGGTGCGCAGCTTCAGCGCGGGCCGCTTCGTGCTCGGGCTCGAACGGTCGGCGGCCATCGCCGGGGCGCTGGTCGAGCTCGACGCCTACGGGCTGCCACGCGATTCCCTCGACACGTTCCGCACGCGCCTCAATGCCGTGACCCGAGACGAGGTCCATGCGGCCGCTCGCGATCTCCTGCACCCGGACCGTCTGGCGATCGTCGCGGTGGGGCCGGCGCAGGCCCTGCAAGCGCAGCTCGAACGCTTCGGTCCGGTGGTCGTCGTGCAGCCTTAGTGCGCCCGTCCCCTGGCGCGCTGGCGTGGCTACTACCGCTCGTCGCCTGGCTCGGCTGTGCCGCGCCGTCCCGGCTGCCGCCCACTCCGCCCCCGCCGGCGGCGTTCTACTGGCAAGCGACGAGTCCGGAACGCGGCACGCTCTTCCTCATCGGCTCCGTGCACATCGGCGACGGTCGAGAGCTCGCCCTGCCGGTTCGGGTCGCCGAGGACTGGGCGCACGCGGAGGCGCTCGTCGTCGAGGCAGACCTGCACGCGCTCGCCGATCTCGAGCGGCTCGAGATCTTCCAGCGCTACGGCCTGCTGCCGCCCGAGCAGACGCTGCGCGATGTGCTCGAGCCGGAGACATGGCAGGAGCTGACGCGGGTCCTCCGCGAGAGCCGCTACCCGATCGCCGCGGCGAGCCGGATGCGGCCGTGGATGCAGGCGCAGATGCTGGTCCAGCTCGCATTCGCCGCGGCCGGCTACGACTCCGAGAACGGCGTCGACGCCTGGTTCCTGCGCCGGGCTGCGGTCGATGGCAAGCCGGTGCTGGCCCTCGAGACGCTCGACGAGCAGATGGCCGCGTTCGGAGCGCTTTCACCAGAGGTGGAAGAGCTGCTGCTGCGCGGGATACTCGAGCAGAGCGACATCTTCGTCGAGACGACCCACGAGATCCTGCGCGCCTGGGAACGAGGAGACGAGGCTCGGCTGCTCGAAGTTCTGCTCGGCATCCGCGACGATCCGACCCTCGCCGAGTTCCACCGGACGGTGTTCATCGAGCGCAATCGGCGCATGGCGGATCGCCTGGCGGTTCTCGCCGCCGACGGGCGCCCACGCTTCGTCGTCATCGGGACCGGACATCTGATCGGGCCGGAGAACATTCCGGCGTTGCTCGCGGCCCGGGGCTTCCGGGTCGAGCGTTTCGCGAGCGCGTTCCTGCGCGCGCTTCCGCTCGAACCCGAGATCCCGGAGTCGCTTCCGGTGCCAGATCCGGAGGCGGCCCTTTGAACTCATTGGACCGACGGCGAGGGGTTCTCCCTCCAGTTCTGGGCCGCGCCGACCGATTCCGACCATGGGACTGTCGCTGTTGCAGCCCGACCGATCGGTCGGGTATCCTCCTCATCCCGAACCCCTCTCCGGAAGGTCTCGAGCTCGACGATGATCCTGCCGCCCTCTGCCCCCGCCGCGTTGCTCGCTCCGCCGAGCTCTCGCGACAAGATCCTCGACGTCGCCGAGGTGCTGTTCGCGCGCCGCGGCTTCGAGGGCGTGGGCATGCGCGAGGTGGCCGACGCGGCAGGACTCGGCAAGTCCTCCCTGTTCCATCACTTCCGCAGCAAGGCGCAGCTCTATCTGGCCGTGCTCGAGCGCCTGTTGGCCCAGATCGACGAGCGTTTGCAGGCGGCGCTGGTCGGGTTGGGGCCGCCGGCCGAGCGGCTCGATCGCTGGACCGATGCGCTGATCGACGCGCTGGCCGAGCGCGAGCCGGCGGCGCGGCTGCTGCTGCGCGGCTTGTTCGAGGACGACGCGTTCGAAGCCGAGGCGTGGCCGGAAGGGCAGGGCGCCGAGCGCCACATCGAGTCGATCCTGCAGGGCATTCTCGACCTGCTGCGCGAGGGCACCGAGGCGGGAGCGTTCCGCGCGGCGTCGGGGCCGCACACCGTGCAGACGCTGATCGGCGCGACGGTCTACCACTTCGCTTCCGGCGAGTTCGGCGAGGGGCTGCTCGGTGGCTCCCTGCTCTCGGCCGACGCCGTTCGGCGTCGCAAGGTCGAGGTGAAGATGTTCCTACACCACGGGCTGGTGGTTGCTGCCGCCGCGCCGCGAGGAGAATGACGTGCAGAAACTGATGCAGGACCACCGCCAGCGCTTCGGCGACTTCGAGGTGATCGAGTTCGTGGACGAGACCGAGATCGCGCGGCTGCGCGCGAAGACCGACGTAGCAGCGCCGCTGACGCTCAACTGGACCTGGGAGTACGGCTCCGAGGTCGAGGAACTCCGGAATCTCTACGAGAAGGGCAAGGTCAACCAGTGGAACGCCGAGGTCGATCTCGACTGGTCGATCCCCGTCTCGAAAGACGAGTGGGTGATGAATCCCGAAGGGTCTCTGCTCGCCCAGATCTGCCGGCTCATGGGCAAGGACGAGTCCACCCAGAAGGCGGCGGCATTCGACGAGCTCGGCCATCTGCTGAGCCAGCTCCTGCACGGGGAACAGGCCGCGCTCCAACTCTGCGGACAGCTGACCAATGCCTGCACCAAGATGGACGAAAAGTGGTACGCGGCGAGCCAGGTCACGGATGAGGCCCGCCACATCGAGGCGCTCTCGAAGTTCCTCTCTCGCAAGCTCGGGACGATCTATCCGATCAGCCCGACGCTCAAAATTCTTCTCGATCGGCTGCTCCAGGCCGAGACGGCGCGCAAGAAGACGCTCGGGATGCAGACTCTCTTCGAAGGCATGGCCGTCGGCATCTTCGATCTGCTGCGCCGGGAGACCCGGAACCCGCTGATGGAGGAGATGATCCGCCGGGTCGAGCAGGACGAGGCGCGCCATGCGGCGTTCGGCGTCCTGACGATGCGCCGCGCCGTTCGAGAGGCCGACGAGAGTGAGAAGCAGGAGATGGAGGACTGGGCGTTCGGCATCCTCGAGGCGCTCAACGCCAATCAGCAGCTCGACATGCTGCAGGTCCTCGGCCCGAAGTACGGCATCCAGCCGGAACAGCTGACCCAAGCGACCCTGGCGCTGCCGAACTGGGCGGAGCTGAACAGCATGCCCTACATGCACACGGTGGTGCCCAACCTGCGTAACCTCGGGCTCATCACCGAGCGCACCGAGTCGCAGTATCGAAAACTCGGCATGCTCTACGACCGCTCGAGTCGCCCCGAACCCACCTCCGCGTAGCCCCGCCAGCGCGGCGCCGGCGCGCCAGCGGGGACGTTCTTTCCGTATTTCCGTTACGGGTTTCACGAAGACTGTTCATTTGTTTCCGCGTCTCGGGATACCCGTAACGGAAATACGGAAAGAACGTCCCCGTCTCCGTCCCCGTCTCCCGTCCCCGTCTCGGCGGCGCGCCGCGCCGCTCCGCGCGCGGGGGCTAGCGGCTGTCGGTGATGTAGTGCTCGAGCTGCTCGATGGTGAACTGCTGGTCCTCGATGATCGCCGATACCACGTCGCCGATCGAGACGATTCCGGAGAGCTGACCGTTCTCGACGACGGGGATGTGCCGGGTCCGGTGGCGCGTCATCAGCGCCATGCAGGCGTCGACGGTCTGTCGCGACGTGACGCAGATCACGCCCGTGCTCATGATGTCGCTCACCGAAGTGTCTCGGGAGATCCTCCCGTGGAGGATCACCTTGCGGGCGTAGTCTCGTTCCGACAGCAAGCCGATCACATCGCCCTCGGGATCGACGACGACCAGCGCGCCGACATCGTGTTGCGCCATGACCTCGAGCGCCTCCAAGACCGTGGCGCCGGGCCCGATCGTGTGGACCGCGTTGCCCTTGCGAGCGAGCAGATGCCGGATGCTTTCCATGGTCGGACCCTTCTCCCCCTGCTCTATGGATAGCGCGCCACCGCCCTCGACAGCTCCTGGTGGACCTCGTCGCGCAGCGACGCCGGCTCCAAGACTTCGGCGCCCGAGCCGAACGAGAGGACCCAGCTGCGCACCTCGGCGGCGCCTCCCACCTCCATGGTCAGCTCCAGCACGCCCCCGCGCCGCCGCGTCAGGGTCTGGGTCGAGTGCCACGTGCGCTCGGCCACCCAGTCCGCCCAGCGGCGATCGAAGCGGATCCGCACGCGCATCGGCGGCTCGTTGACGATGCCGAACGCCGCGCCGACCCGCGCCTCGAAATCGAAGCTCTCGGGTACGCGGAAGCGCTGCTCAGTGGCCGTGAGCTCGCGGATCCGTCCGACGGAGAACGTGCGGACCTCGCCGGACAGGTGGTCGTGTCCGACCACGTAGAGCGCGCCGGCGCGATACCAGACCCGATACGGATCGAGATCGCGGGCCTTCTCGCGACCGGTGCTGCCGGTCCGGTAGCGCATGCGCACCGTGCGGCGTTCGAGGACGGCCTCGTTCAGCACGCGGATCGTGTCGCGCATGGCCGCGTAGTTCTCGTGCGGGCCCGGCAGCACCCGGAACGACTCGCCGAGCTGGGCGAGGAACTCGCTGACCTGCGGGCCGAGCGCGCTGCGGATCTTGCCGAGCGCCGACTGGATCGAGTCGTGGAAGACGGTGCCCTCGAGCGTCCGCAGCAGATCCTCGCCGAACGCGATCGACAGGATCTCGTCCGGCGTGAACGGGACGTCGCCGAGGCGGAAGGTATCGACGAACGCGTAGTACACGCGTCCGTCGCGCTTCTCGGACATCACGGGAAAGCCGGCGAGCATCAGCGCTTCGAGGTCGCGATAGACCGTGCGGCGCACGCACTCGAGTTCTTCCGCGAGATCGTCGAGGCCTACGCCGAAGCGGCTGCGCGCCAGCCGCTGGATGAGCTTCCACTGTCTGGAGAGCTGATCGCCGCGCATCGGAGACCCACTCTACCGCACGCAGTCCTACCGCACGCAGTCCTACTGCACGCAGTCCTACCGCACGCGGTCGACGTACTCCTCGATCCGGGTGTCGATCCGCAGCATGTCGCCCTCCTTGATGAAGAGGGGGACGTTCACCACGGCGCCGGTTTCGAGCGTGGCGGGCTTGGTGGCGCCGGATGCCGTATCGCCCTTCACGCCCGGGTCGCATTGGGCCACCTGCAGCTCGACGAAGGACGGCAGCTCCACGTTGATCGGGCGGCCATTCCAGAACAACACCTCGACCTCCGTGTTCTCCTTCAGGAACTTGCGGGCGTCGCCGACGATCTCGGTGGAGAACGGAAGCTGGTCGAAGCTCTCCTGGTCCATGAACACCAGATTCTCGCCGTCGAGGTAGAGGTACTGCATCTTCCGCTCCTCGATGTCGGCGAGCTCCACGCGCTCGCCGGAGCGGAAGTTGCGTTCCAGGACCTTGCCGTTCAGGAGGTTCTTGACCTTGGTGCGCACGAACGCGCCGCCCTTGCCGGGCTTGACGTGCTGGAAGTAGATCATCGTGAACGGCTGGCCGTCGAGGATCAGCTTCAGGCCATTGCGGAACTGTGAGGTGTCGACTTCCACGCTGGAACTCCCGGGCGAAAAGCGATCGCGGAACGTAGCGGAGCGCGCCGACCCTCGCGATTCCGGCCCGGCGCCGCCGTTCAGGCCGCGACAGCCTCGAGTCGAAGCGCGCCGTCGCCCGCGCGCGCGAGGCCGATCCGGTAGCGCGGCGTGAAGCCGAGTTCGATCCCGGCGCGGCGCGTGTCCAGGCTCATCCCGAACCGGAGCAGCGGGCCGTCGAAGCCCTCGCCGAGGCCGAGGCGTGCCCCGCTGCGCCCCGCCGCGCGCAGCAGCGGTCCCGGCAGCGGCAGCAGACCGCGCCCGGTCCAGCGGCCGAGCACCGACAGCGGGACCAGCTCGCGTCCCGCCACGTTGAACACCCCGGCCGCACGACTGTTCAGCGCGGCCAGGACCGCATGCGCGACGTCCTTGTCGGCGATCACCGGACACAGCGGGTCGAAGCCCAAGGGACGCAGGCGCGGCCCCGCGCCGCCCTCGAGCAGCGGGTGCAGGTAGGCGTAACCACCCGAGGCGACGACGGTCGGCAGGCGCAGCAGCGCGACGCGCAACCGACGTCCGGACAGCTCGGCCTGGAACAGCATGTCGCTGTCGATCCAGGTGCGCAGCACGGCCGGCACGGCGGGGTCGAGATCCAACGGGCTGTCCTCGGCGAGATGGTTGGCGTTGCCGGGCGCGAGCTTGTAGACGAACGCGCTGCCCAACGCGACGAGCGAACGGACGTTGCGATGCTCGAGTGCCTGGTGCAGAAAGAGGCGCGCTTCGGCAGTCCGCGTCGGGACCCGGGCGACGACGGGAGGTCCCTCCGGGCTCGTCCCGTGGCGCGGAACGCACACGATCGAGTGGATGTCGAGTTCGCGCAGTCGGCGCGAGCGGAACAGATCCGCCACCGATCGGTGGCGCGCATGATCGAGCTGTTCGTAAACCAGGCGGGGCTGGGCGCCGATGCGAAAGCGGTCGAACGCGCGCGGCGGCGGTCCCTCGCCGAGCGCCACGATGCGGGGCGTGTCCGCGTCGTGCCACAGCAGCTTCACGATGCGCCGTCCGAGCGGCTGATCGGCGTGTGTGATCAGGACGCCGCCCATCAGCGGTTCCCATCGATCAGGCGCTGCACGGCGCGGCGCACCTGCCCGGCGAGCGCGCGGACCACGGCGGGATCCTCTGCGGAGCTCACGCTGAACCGCTCGTGGAAGCACAGCGGCTCGCCGTAGACGATCCGGTAGCGGACCGGGTACGGCAGCAGCCCCACGGGTCCGAACCACGGGAACGTCGGCGTGATCGGAGCGGCCGGAAGCCCGAGCCAGCGCGCCAGCGGCTTCACGTCGAACAGGATCGGCGCCTGGTCGTCGCTGCCGAGGATCGCCATCGGCACGATCGGCGCGCGCGCGCGCAGGGCATGCTCGACGAAGCCGACGGGGAAGCGCTGCAGCCGGTAGCGCTGCGTGATCGGCTTGCGGATGCCGTCCATTCCCTCTGGGAAGACGAGCACGGCCTCGTCGTCGTCGAGCAAGCGCGAGAAGTTCTCGTGCGTTCCGACCACCTGGCCGACGCGGGCCATGAACACGTTGACCCACGGCAGCGCGCCGGCGAAGCGATCGAGGATGGCCCGCGCGAGCCGTGGCGGCTCGCTGTTCAGCAGCAGGTCCACGACGGCCATCGCGCCGTCGAACGGAAGCAGTCCGCCGTGGTTCGCGGCGAGCACCACGGGGCCCGTCGCCGGAACGTTCGCGTGGCCGTCGCTGCGCACGCGGAAGTAGTGGCGATACAGCGCATAGAAGAGCGGAAAGGCCTGCTGGAGCGCCCGCGGAGACAGTCCGAAGCGATCCCAGCCGTCGACGCCCGCAGCGATCGTCGCGAGGCGCCTTGCGGGATCGTCCCCGACGAGCCTCGCGAGTGTGCGCAGCTCCGGCGGAAGATCGAGTTCGGCGCTGCGCGGCGTGGTCTCCGCCGTTCCGCGTTTCCTTCGGGGCGTGCGTGCTGGTTCGCCGACGAGCGACGCCGCGCGTCGCCGCATTCTCGCGCCCCCGCGCGGCACCGTGTGAGCTGCCGGTTTCTCGTCGTCCTCGTCACGCGCGGCGGCCTCTGGCGGCGGCGCGACGGCCCCGGACTCCGCTGCCACGGCGAGGATCTCGCCGGCCGCGATGCGATCGAGCGCATCGAGCCACGGGGCGAGCGGATCCGGGCCACCCCAATCCGCGAACGGATCCGACCCGAGCGCCGCATCGCCATCTCCGGGTTGCGGCGTGGAATCGGGAAGCCGTTCGTCGCTGCTCATGGCCCCTCTCCAGTCGGAGCGCGCGCCTCGAGTTCCTGCGCGACGGCCGCGAGCACGGCGGCGGCGCGATCTCGCGGCGCGTACTCGAAGATCGAGAGGCCGCGAGACTGCGCCTCGTCGATCTTCACGTGGTATCCGACGACGGTCTGGGCGATTTCCTTCGGAAACTTTCGGTGCAACGCTTCGAGAACTTCCTGCGCGAGCCGCGTGCGGCGGTGGAAGACCGGCACGACCATCGCGATCTGCAGCGTCGGGTGGTCGTAGCGCGAGCGGACGGTCTCGATCGTGTGCACGAGCTCCGCGCAGCCGTCGAGCGCGAGGAACGTCAGCGGCACCGGGATCACCACCTCGTCGACGGCGCGCAGCACGTTGAGCGTCAGCATGCCGAACGACGGCGGCGCATCGACCAGGACGTAGTCGTACGCGTCGAGCCCGCGCGCCGCATCGAGCCGCCGCGCCATGCGCCCGGTCGGGTCCGGGTCCTCGCTTTCCAGCGACGGCGCGAGTCCCAGCGATTTGTTCGCGACGACGACATCGAGGTGCGGGATGCGCGTCGGGACGCACGGCAGGTCGTCGACTCTCGCGGCCGTGCCGCTGGCCGGCGCTCGCTCGAGCGCGGCGTCATCGCCCAGCACCGTATCGACGAGCAGCTCGATCGCCGAGCGCCGCGCGCGCCGCACGGCGACGCCGAGCACCTTGCCGAGCTGCCCCTGCGGGTCCATGTCGATCGCGAGCACGCGCTGCCCGCGGCGCAGCGCGAGGTGGGCGGCGACGCTGGCGACGAGCGTCGTCTTGGCGCTTCCGCCCTTCTCGTTCAGGAATACGATGCGCCGCGGAATGGAGACCCCCCTCGAAGCACTCGTACGCCGGATGTCGCTTCGGAATTACCGTTCGGGTCGACCGTTCGGGTCCGAGGCGAGACGCGGAGGTCACCGCAGGGTGACATTTCGGCCTCGTCTGGCGGCTCGATGCGAGTCCCAGCCGACGGCAGGCCACAGCGACAGACCACAGCGACAGGCCGCAACGACAGAATGCAGATTCAGCACGGGGGGAGCCGACGCAGACGCCGCCGACTCTCCCTTCGTACTCTTCGGGATCTCGACTGTCAACGAAGAAAAGCGCGGGCGCGGGACGCGCCCGGTTCTCGAGCCTCGGCTCTCGGCGGTCTCAGCCCTTGGCGGTCTTCACCGCCTCCGTCAGCTTCGGGACCACCTCGAAGAGGTCGCCGACGACGCCGAGGTTGGCGACCTCGAAGATCGGAGCATCGGGATCCTTGTTGATCGCGATGATGAAGTTCGACGACTTCATGCCGACCAGGTGCTGGATCGCGCCGGAAATGCCGCACGCGACGTAGAGCTTCGGAGACACGACCTGGCCCGACGAGCCGACCTGGTACTCGTGCGGCAGCCAGCCGGCGTCGACGACCGGTCGGGAAGCGCCCATTGCGCCGCCGAGCGCCTCGGCGAGCGGCTTGATGACCTCCTCGAACTTCTCCGGACCGCCGAGCGAGCGGCCGCCCGAGACGATGATCTCGGCCTTCGTCAGGTCCACGCCCCTGGCGGATGCGGCCTTCACTTCGACGAACTTCGTGCCGCCCTCGCCGACCGTCACCGACAGCGGCGTCACCTTGCCCTCGCTCGCGTCGGTGAACGCAGCCGTTGCGCCCGGCTGCATCGTCGCGACGATCGGCAGCCCGGAGGGACGCAGGCGCGCATCGAGCTTGCCGTTGAAGAAGCGGCGCAGGAACACCAGCTCGCTGCCGTCGATCTCGACATCGAAGCAATCCGAGACGAAAGCCGCGTCGAGCGCGGCGGCGATGCGCGGAGCCAGGTCCCAGCCGGACGGCGTGTTCGACAGCAGGATCAGGTCCGGCGAGGCCGCATCGATCGCCGCCTTCGCGGCCGCGTGATGGCCGCCGACGTTGTAGTCGGCGAGCGCGGCGTCGTCGGCGACGAACACCTCACCGCCGCCCTTCTTCGCGAGTTCCTCGGCGTGGGCGGAGACGCCCTGGCCGATCACGAGGCTCTTGACCTCGCGGCCGGTCGCTTCGCCCACCTTGTGCGCGAACGACACCAGCTCGTAGCTGGCCTCGCGAACCTTGCCCTTTTGGATTTCCGCCACTACCAGGATCGAACCCATGACTTTCCTCGCTTCCTGTGCGCGCGAGCGGGGCTAGAGGAGCCCCAGCTCCTTGATCTTGCCGACCAGCTTGCCGACCACCTCGTCCGCGGATCCGGCCAGGATCTCGGCACCCTGGCCCTTCGGCGGCAGGTACAGCTTCTCGATCTTGACCTTCGCCGCGCCGGCGCCGACCTGTCCGGCCACGCCGAGGTCTGCGACGGATTTCACGTCGATAGTCTTCTTCTTGGCGGCCATGATGCCCTTCAGCGACGCGTAGCGGACCTGGTTCATGCCGGTCTGCGTCGTCACGAGGCACGGCGTCTTCAGCTCGACGACCTCGAGGGCACCACCTTCGAGTTCGCGTTCGACCTGAATGCTGCCGTTCTCGCTCTTCAGCGAGACCGCCGTGGTCGTGTGCGGCACGTCCAGCAGTGCGGCCAGCATCGGGCCGACCGCGGCGATGTTGCCGTCGTCCGACATGAAGCCGGTGAAGATCAGGTCGGGACTCTCGGCCTTCGCGATCGCTGCCAGGATCTTCGCGATGCCGAGCGGATCCGAGCCGTCGGCTTCGGCGTCCTTTACGTGCACGGCGCGGTCCGCGCCCATGCCGAGGGCAGTGCGCAGCGACTGCGTCACGCGCTCCGGACCGATCGAAACCACGACGACCTCGCCGTTGCTGGCGTCCTTGAGCTGCAGCGCCGCCTCGAGGGCGTGCTGGTCGTACAGGTTGATCTCGAACTTGATGCCGTCTTCCTGGATCCACGTGCCGTCGCTATCGATGTCGAGCCGGGCATCCTGATGCGGCACTTGCTTGATGCAGACCATGATCTTCATGGGCCGGGGGCCTCCAAAGGAACGAGAAGAAAACCAACGAAAAGCACGGACAACCGAAAGCACGGACGCAAGAGCACGGACGAGAAGGGCCGAAGCGGAGCGCTTCCAGCTCGACCGAGGGAACGCGAACGCTAACCGACGGCCCCGATGGTGGCAAGCCGTTCGCGGGCCGAAAAACCGCCGGGAATCGCGGCTTTGGCGTCTGCTGGCGGCTCGTCAATAGCCCAGCAGCGACAGGAACTGCTGAGCGTTCGCCGCCCGCAGATACGGGTTCGTCCGCTTCTGGTCGCCGAGCTCCGCGTGCGGCTCGGCGGCGTAGCGATGGCCGGGGTACAGCACGGTCTCGTCGGGGAGCTGCTTCAGCACATCGTGCAGACTGCGGAACAGCGCCTCGGGGTCGCCACCCGGCAGGTCCACGCGCCCGCAGGCGTTCAGGAACAGCGTATCGCCGGACACGAGGCGGCCGGGCTCGTCGGCGGTCTCGACGAGGAAGCACTGCGAGCCCGGCGTATGGCCGGGCGTGTGCAGCAGGCGCACGCGGATCTGCCCGACCTCGAGCACGTCGCCGCCTTCGTGCGAAACGAGATCCGCAGCCGAGACGCCGGTGACACGCCGGACGCCGTCGGCTTCGCGCGCCTGCACGTGGATCGGCACCGGATGGCGGGCCAACAGCCGATCGAGGCCTTCGATCGACATTCCGAAGATCGAGCCGCCGACGTGATCCTGGTGATAGTGCGTGATCAGCGCCCCGGTGACGCGCATGCCGTCGGCCTCTGCGCGGTCCAGCAAGGCGTCGACGCTCCAGGCCGGATCCACCAACAAAGCCTCGCGCGCCGATCGGCTGCCGATCAGATACGCGAGATTCGCCATCTCCCCGACCGCCACCTGCTCGAAATACAGATCCCTCGTCATCCCTCGTCCTCCGTCGGTCACGGCTGGACGACCTGGTGGAACCAGGAGTCGAGGGCGTCGAGGAGCTCGCGGGTGATCTCGTCCTGCGATCGTCCCGATCGCTTCGGCGCGGCCATGTGACCGTCGGCGTGCTCGATCACGTGCAGCGTCTTCACGGTTCCGACGCGCGTCAGGGTTCCGCGCAGCGCGTCGAGATTGCAGTAGCGGTCGCGCGAGCCCTGCAGGAACAGCAGCGGCGAAACCAGGCGATAGAGCGGGTCGGCCTTCACGTTCTGCGTCGGCCGGTCGCGCGTGTGAAGGGGATACCCGATCAGGAAGACGCCGCTCGCGCGCAGCCGCGCGCCGGCCAGAGCCGAAACCTGCGCACCGAGGCCGATCCCGCCGAGGAACAGATGCGCCGGCGCCGCCGTCGGGTCGCGACCGAGGACCGAAACCGCGTCGCGAAATGTGCGCTCGAGCACGACCATCGGGTCCGGGCGCGGCCGCTTCGACTGGGCAAACGGGAAATTGAAGCGCAACGAGAGCACCTTGCGCTCGGTGAGCCCGCGGTGGAGGTCGGCGACGACGGGGTCGTTCATGTCGCGGCCCCCGCCGTGGGCCAGCACGACGCCGATCCGCGACCCGGTCGGCCACCACTCCGGCACGCCGAGCACGCCCGACACCGCCGTGAGGCCGTGTTGCGGCTCCTCGAGCGGAATCTCGACGTCCTCGTAGCGTGCGGTCGGCTCCACCTGTCCAATCCCTCCGGGGCAACCCAGGCCATGGTATACCACGCCCGCAGTCTCACGCTCGCCGGGCCGCGCTCTGGCCCGGCGCGTCCCCGAGGGTTAGCGTGTCGACGCAACCCCCCGGAGAGGCAATGGAAAAAGTCCTCGTCACCGGCATCTCAGGCGGCCAGGGACGACTCGTGGCGCGGCGTCTGCTCGAGACCTGGGAGGTCTGCGGCGCTGACCGCATGCCGTGGGCGGGGCGCCCGAAGGGTGTCGTCGTCCACGAGGTCGATCTGCGCAAGCGCGCGTTCGAGGACGTCTTCCGGACCGAGCAGCCGACCGCTGTCGTCCACATGGGCTTCGTCCGGCACTTCCGGCTGCCGGACCGGGTTCGCCACGAGGTAAACGTCCGCGGTACCAAGCAACTGCTCGACCACTGCGTCCACTACGGGGTCCAGAAGCTCGTCGTGATGTCGAGCAGCTACGTCTACGGCGCGTTCCCGGAGAATCCGTTCTACATGGACGAGGACTCCCCGCTCGGCGCGAGCCGCTCCTATCCCGAGATTCGCGACCTCGTCGAGGTGGATACGCTCGCGTCGGCGTTCCTCTGGAAGTACCCGCAGATCCGGACCGCGGTGATCCGACCGGTGAACGTGCTCGGCTACTACGTCCACTCGATGATCGGGGAGTACCTGCGCCAGCGGCGCGTGCCGACCGTCATGGGGTTCGATCCGATGATGCAGTTCATCCACGAAGAGGATGTCTCGGAGGCGATCGCGCTCGCGCTCGAGCACGGCCTACAGGGCGTGTTCAATCTGGTCGGCCCAGGGGCGACACCGCTCTCGGTGGCGATCCGCGAGAGCGGAGGCAGCGCGTGGCCGGTGCCCGAGCCGCTGCTGCGCCCGATGCTCGATCGGCTCTTCGCCTGGGGCCTCGTGCCGTACCCGTCGGGCGCGCTGGACTACGTGAAGTTTCCGGTCACGCTCTCGGGCAAGCGCTTCGTCGACGCCACGGGATTCCGGCCGCTCTTCGGCCTCGAAGAGATCTTCCACAGCGTGCGACGCTGAGCGCACTCCGGCAGCGATCGCGGGGATCGTCATGGACCACAGACCCGACAGGAAACCCGACCTGCGACCGCGACCCGATCTGCGACCGGGCTGGCAGCGCGCACTGACCGACCTCGCGGGCGCTCTGCTCCCGCTCTCGACGCGCGACCTGCTGAGCGAGCTCGACGACCGGATCCGCAAGATCCCCACCCGTCTCAACGAGTTCGGCTACGACCCGTGGGGTCTGCACCCGGAGACGGTGCGCAAGAGCATGCTGCCGGTGCTGCTGCTGTACCGGTATTGGTTCCGCGTCGAGACGCACGGCACCGAGAAGATTCCGCTCGGCGGTGTGCTGCTCGTCGGCAACCACGCCGGGCAGCTTCCGTTCGATGCGACGATGGTGTCGGCCGCCGTGCTGCTCGAGGCCGATCCGCCGCGCATCCTGCGCGGCATGGCGGAGTACTGGGTGCCGCAGCTGCCGTTCGTCAGCGAGATGGCGTCGCGCGGCGGCGCCGTCGCCGGGACACCGGAGACGTGTCGCGAGATGCTCGAAGCGGGCGAGGCCGTGATGGTGTTCCCGGAAGGCGTCCGCGGCATGAACAAGCTGTATCAGGATCGCTACCGGCTCCAGCGCTTCGGGCTCGGGTTCTTGCGGCTCGCGCTCGAGGCGCGCGTTCCGATCGTGCCGATCGGCATCGTCGGCTCCGAAGAACAGCAGCCGGGCCTCGCGAATCTGCGCGGGCTCGCGAGCGCGCTCGGCATGCCGGCGTTCCCGGTGACGCCGACGTTCCCGTGGCTCGGCCCGCTCGGGCTGCTGCCGCTGCCCGTGAAGTACCGGATCCATTTCGGCGATCCGATGCACTTCGACGGCGCGCCGGGCGACGAGGACGCGGTGATCCAGGAGAAGGTGGACCGCGTGCGCGAGGCGATTTCCGGGCTGTGCACACGCGGCCTCCGGGAGCGGCGTGGCGTCTTCCGCTGAACGCCACTGCGTGTCGTTGCGCCGGGGCGGTCTGTGCTGGCTCGTCCTCGTGGCGGCGCTCGTCGCCGGCTGCGCCGGCGGTCGCGGACCCGCGTCGGGGCCTCTGGAGACGCGGGCGCACGGATTCCCGGCTGCCGATGCGCTCGCGCGGCGGCCCGAACGCCTGGTGCTGGTCGCGATTCCGGGACTCGTGCCCGAGCACTACCTGCCGGCAGCCGGCACGCCGGCCGTGGCGCCGCAGCTCGCCGCGCTCGCCGAGGCCGGCGTTGCCGTCGAGGCGCTGCTGCCGGTGTTCCCGGCCGCCACGCTGCCGGCTCTGGTTTCGCTCGTCACGGGTCGCGGTCCGGCTGTACACGGCGTGCTGGGGGGCGGTGAGCTCGGTCCCCGAGGCATCGAGCCGCCGGTTCCTCTGCCGGCCACCGCGGTTCGTGCCGTCACGTTGTGGCAGTCCGTTGCGGCGGGCGGAGCGGCGGTCGCGGCATTCGACTGGCCCGCCACGGCCGCGACGACGATCGCGCAATCGCTGCCGGCCACCGCCGTGAGTGCCGCCACGGCTGTGCCGGGTCCCGCTCGGGACGCGGCGCTCGTCGACGCCGCGTGTGCGTTGTTGACCGGTCCGCACGCTCCGCGCCTGCTGTTGCTGCGGCTGTCGCAGGCGGAAGTCGAACGCGTGACCGCGCCGCCGGGTTCGAATGCCACCGCGCGCGCGATCGCCGGCGCCGACGCGGACGTCGCGCGGATCGTCGCCTGTCTTCGGCGCGCCGAACGACTCGCCAGCAGCGCGATCGTCGTCACCGGCGACCACGGCACGCTCCCGGTCCACAGCGCGATCCTGCCGAACGCCCGGCTCGCAGAGGTCGGCCTCGTCACGCTCGATCGCGCCCGCCAGGTCCTCAGTTGGCAGGCGATGGCGCGCTCGAACGGGGGCACGGCGTTCGTCTACGCCCGCGACGCCGACGATGCGCTTCTGGCGCGCCGCGCGCTCGAGGAATCGGCGCGGGCGACCGGCGCGTTCCGCGTGGTCTCGGCGCAGGAGCTGCTGGCGCGCGACGCCGATCCGGAGGCCTGGTTCGGCCTCGACGCGGCGCCCGGGTGGATCTTCGACGATGGCTTCGCGGGCTCGCTGATCGCGCCCGCTTTGCAACGCGCCGCGGGCGGGTACGCTCCCGGGGAGCCGCGCATGAGCACCGGCCTCGTCGCGTTCGGAGCGGGACTCCGCCCGAGCGTGCGCGTTCCGGAAATGCGGCAGATCGACGTGGCCCCCACACTCGCGCAGCTCCTGGAGGTTGCGCTCCCCGACGCCGATGGGCAGGCCTTGTTCGGC
>CAYOHN010000024.1:0-6012 GCA_964403735.1 uncultured Spirochaetales bacterium
GCCCCGAGTCGCCGCCGGAATCGGCGAGGCTCACTTCAAGGCCGCCTGCGTCCATGCCGCTCTCCGCGAAGGCCTTCTGCAGAGCCGCGAGGTTCTGCTCGAAGGCATCGCGTACACTCTGATTCTCGACAATAATCCGTCCGACTATACGGCCATCCTGCATCTGCAGGGCGATTCGTACGCTCCCGAGCGATTCAGGCCTCAGGTGCAGGCGAATCTCGCCGCTGTCGTTGTTGCGAACGATGAAACGTGCCGACCGGACGATCTCCGTGTTCGTCTGCTCACCGAGCGCCCTGTGCAGCTGCGCTGCCACGTTTGCCGGCATCCGCGCGGCCTGCGCCTCCGCTCGGACAGACTGTCCGGTGCCGACTCCCGCCTCTGCGCGCAGCGTCTGGGAGAAGGTCGAACGCTCGCCCGCCCGTTCGCCGGTGTCCGCCTTGACGGCGGCGTCGTTCGCTGCTCGTTCGGTCGCGGTGGAGAGAGATCCGCGATCTTTTGCGGCTCCACCGTCGCCGCTCGCGTCGTTGCGACGCGAGCGAAGGTCGCGAACCTCCACCCGCCGCGCGACCCGTGCGTCATCGACGTCGCCGTTCCGGCCGCGCGACTCGTCCCCGCCTCGCCCCGATCGGCCGACGCGAGTGCCCTCGGCCTCCGCCACCGCCCGCTCCGCGCGAAGCGCGTCGGCGTCGACACTCTTTGCGGACTGCGAGCCGGCGCTGCCGCGCTTGCGCCCGTCCTCGGCGCGGATCGACGACTCGTCGGTCGCGACTTCACGCCCCCCCGCCCCGGTCACCGCGTCCGACTCGCCGGCGAGGTACACATCCAGCTCGACGACGCGTGTCGGAGGCCGCGGCGAGGCCGAGAGCGCGTTCCTGATCGAGGCGCTGCGCGGTGGCGTGCGGGACTTCCTGCGCCGGCCGCTGGCGGCGGGGGACTGGACGCGGCTCTTCGAGCGGCTGGAGACGGAGCAGGAGCCGAACAGCGTGGCGCCCCGCGGACGCGTCGTCGCCTTCGTCAGCAACAAGGGCGGGGTCGGCAAATCGACCCTGGCTACCAATACCGCATGCGCTCTGGCGCGGCGGCATCCCGGGGAGGTCCTGCTGGTCGACGCGGCGTTGCAGCTCGGCGTCTGCGCCTCGCTGCTCGACGTGCAACCCGAGGCCACGCTGGCCGACGCGGTGCGGCAGCGCGATCGCCTGGACGAGCGGCTGCTCCGCGAGCTCTGCGCCGAGCACGCCTGCGGGCTGCGACTGCTCGCGGCGCCGATCGACGCCGTCGACGCGCAGGACGTCGACGAGGACGGGATCGCGCGGCTGCTGACCCTCGCCCGGCGCTGTTTCCGCTTCGTCGTGATCGACACGCTGCCGCTGCTCGACAATCTTCTGGTCGGCGTCGTCGACGGCGCGGATCGGCTCTACGTGGTGCTCCAGGGTACCGTGCCGGACGTCATCGGCGCGGCTCGCTACCTGCAGATCTTCGACCGTCTCGGCGTTCCGGAGCAGCGACGCCGGGTGGTGCTGAACCGGACCTATCCGGGACACGCCGGTCGACTCTCGACGGTGGACGTCGAGGAGCGGCTCGGTCTGCCCGTCGACTACGAGCTGCCGTATCGCAAGGGCATGTTGGTGGCCCAGAGCCTCGGTCAACCGTACGTGCTCGGGCTCCGCAGCCGCTTCGGGTTCCGTCGCGCGCACGATCGTCTGGTGGCCGACGTGGAGGCGAGCGCCCAACCGCCGTCGCGCCCGGAGGCGCGGGTCCCGTGAAGTCGGAGCATCCGGAGGCGGCGCTGCGCGATCACTTGCGTCTCGGCGGCGCGCGCCGGCGGTCGTCTCGGCTCCCGGCCGGCGACGCGGAACGTCCGGAGCGCGGAGGCTTCGACGCGACTTCGGGCGAGCTGCTCGCGCTCAAGGCCGCGCTGCAGGCGCGCCTCCTCGACGAGATCGAGCGCGAATCCTCCGGCGATCCGGACGAGGAGGAGATCGCGGCCACCGCACGCGACTTCATCGAGACCGTGCTGGCCAGCGAGATGGTGCCGCTGAACGAGCGCGAGCGGCGCCGGCTCGCCGAGGAGCTCGTCGACGAGACGATCGGCCTGGGACCGCTGGCGCCGTTGATGACCGACCCGGCCGTGACCGACATTCTGGTCAATCGACACGACCAGGTGTATGTCGAGCGCTTCGGTCGGTTGGAGCCCGCCGCCGTGCGCTTCCGCGATGACGAGCACATCCTGCGCGTCGTCGAGCGCATCGCGGCGCGCGTGGGGCGCCGCATCGATCCGGCGCATCCGATGGTAGACCTGCGCCTCCCGGACGGGAGCCGTGTGCACGCCACCGTTCCGCCCGCCTCGCCCGATGGGCCGACGGTGTCGATTCGCCGCTTCGGGCGCCGTCGGCTCCGGCGGGAGGACCTGGTGTCGTTGGGCAGCCTCTCCGAGCCCATGCTGCGGCTGCTCGAAGCCGCCGTGCGCGGTCGCCGCAACGTGCTGATCTCGGGCGGTACCGGCGCCGGCAAGTCGACGCTGCTCGGCGCTCTCGCCGAGGCCATCCCCGCGAGCGAGCGCATCGTCACGATCGAGGACACCGTCGAGCTGCAGCTCGATCAGGATCACTGGGTGCGCCTCGAGGCCCGGCCCCCCAACGTGGAAGGGCGCGGCGAGATCACGCTGCGGATGCTGGTCTTCAACAGCCTCCGGATGCGGCCCGACCGGATCCTCGTCGGCGAGGTACGCGGGGGCGAAGCGCTCGACATGCTGCAAGCGATGAACACGGGTCACGACGGCAGTCTGACCACCGTGCACGCGAACGCGCCGCGGGATGCGCTCGCACGGCTCGAGACGATGGTGCTGATGGCGGGGCTCGATCTGCCCTCGCGTGCGATCCGAGAGCAGATGGTCTCGGCGCTCGATCTCATCGTGCATGTCCGGCGCTTCGAGGATGGCGTGCGACGGGTGGAGAGCATCGTCGAGGTCGTCGGTCTCGAGGGCTCGGTGCCGCTGCTCGAGGAGATCTATCGCTTCGAGCGGACCGGTGTCAGCGAAGGCCGGGTGGTGGGATCGTATCGAGCGACCGGGGTGGTCCCGCGCTTCGCCCGCGCGCTCGAGGAACGCGGGATCGAGGTCCCGTGCGAACTCTTCCGGCGCAGCGGAGAACGCCGTGAGTGATGCGCTCTGGTTCGGAAGCGGTCTCGGTGCTGCCGCCGGGGCCGGCTGGTGGTCTTGGCAGCGCTGGCAGCGCGCACGGGTGCGCCGGCGCCTCGAGGCCCCGGAGCCGGGCGTCCAGGAGCTGGCAGACGATCCGGCCCGAAGGCCGCTGATCCGCTCCCATCGCGTCGCTGCTGCGCTGCTCGGCGCCCTCGTCGGCGCGGCGCTCGGCGCCTTCCTGGGCGGCCCCTGGATCTACACGCCGAGCTTCGCCGCCGTCGCGTCGGTCCTGGCCCTGCTGATCGAGGACCTTCGCAGCGAGCGCCGTCTGCTGAAAGTGGAGGCGGATCTCGGCGACGCGATCGACCTCCTGGTGGGCGCCCTGCGCGCCGGCGCAGGTCTCGGCGCCGCGATCAGCACCGCGACGCCGCGACTGCCCGAGCCGCTGCGCGAGCTCTTCGAGGACATGGAGCGACGGCTGCGGCTCGGCGAGACCCCGCGCCGGATCTTCGCCGAGCCGGCGGAGCGTGTTCCGCTGCCGAGCTTCCAGCTCCTCTCCCTCTCGCTCACCACGCAGATGGAGGCGGGCGGGAATCTCGCCTCCTCGCTGGCTCTCGTCGGCCGCTCGGTGCGCGATCGCGTTGCGCTCGCGCGCCGGGTGCGCACGCAGTCCGCCTCGGCGCTCGGCTCGGTGCTGGGCTTCCTCGGCATCACCTACGGGATCGGCGTGCTCATGTGGCTGTGGGAGCCACGGCAGGTCGAGATCTTCCTGGCGACGGCCGTGGGTGCCGGCCTCGTCTCCGCCGCGCTGATCCTGCAGGCGCTCGGCCTGCTGTGGATCCGCGCGCTGGTTCGGATCGAGCTGTGAACGGGCCGAGCGGAATGCCCGTGGCCTGGATGGTGGCGGTGCTGCTCGTGCTCTCGGCGCTGTACGGCACCGTGGCGTGGCAGCGCCGCGCGCGCGCCCGCGGACGTCTCTTCGAGGAGGGGCCTGCGGATGAGCACGCGCTCGGCGGCCGTCTGCGCGGCTGGCTCGAGCGAGCCGGACTGCGCCAGCCCTCCGCGCCTTCGATGTTCGTCGTTGTCTGTGCCGTTTCCGTCGGCTTCGGGCTCGCGCTCGCGCTCGCCTGGGATGGGCTCGGCGTCGGCACGATGCTCGCGGAGGGAGCCCTGCAGATTCCGGGACCGGCCGGTGCGCTCGCGGTATTGGTGTTGCGCGGCGCACCGTTCGTGCTCGCCGTGGGGTTCAGCGCGCTCCCGTGGCTCTACGTCCGGCGGCGACGCCGCGAGCGGGTGGCAGCGATCGAGGCCGATCTGCCCGTCACCCTCGAGCTGATGGCGACGCTGAGCGAGGCGGGAGTGGGCTTCGACTCCGCTGCCGAGCGGGTGATCGAGGCGCAGGGTCGCGCGCGTCCCCTGGGCCAGGAGCTGCGCGGTTTCCGACGGGATCTGCTCGCCGGCATGCGTCGGATCCATGCGCTCGCCCGGCTCGCCGCGCGCGTCGAACTCCCGGCGATGGCCGGGGTGACCTCGGCGCTGATCCAGGCGGAGCAAATCGGTTCCGGGATCTCCGAGGTGCTGCGGACGCAAGCGGAGGATCTGCGTCAGTTCCGCCGCGAACGGTCACTTGCGAAGGCCGAGGCGCTCGAGGTGAAGCTGGTCTTCCCTCTCGTGCTCTGCTTCCTGCCGGGGCTGTTCGTCGCGGTCGCCGGACCCTCTTTCTACCAGTTCATCCAGTTGATCGATCGGGTGATTCGAGGAGGTACGGGATGATGGCTTCGGGAGTCCTTCGCCGGAGTCTCGCGGCGGCGCTGCTCGCCGCACTGCTGCCGGGCTGTGCCACGCGAAGTTGGCCCGAGGCATCGGATCCGGGCGTTCGGCTCGAGGCGTTGCTCGAGGAGTGGCGCGAGATGCGATCGCTAGGTCTGCGCTGCGAGGACTCGGGCCGGCACGATGACGCCGTCGTGGACTGTGGCCGGCTGCGCAACGAGATCGAAGCGGCCTTGGTGGAATTTCCGAACGACGTCGAGCTGCTCTTCGCGGGCGCGGTGTTGGCCCAAGAGGCGAGCGAATCCGAGCAGGCTCAGGCTCTGCTCGACACGCTGCTCTCTCGCGCACCGGGAAACGCCCGCGCTGCGATCCTGCGCAGCCAGATCGCACTGGAAGACGGCAATCTCGCCTTCGCGCTGCGCCTTCTCGATCGGTCGATCGAGTTACAGCCTGCCGATCCCGGGCTGCGCGAGTCGAGGGCGGCTGTGGCCTATCTGGAACGCGACTGGCCCCGTGCACGCCGCGAGCTGACCGCCGCGGAGCGCCTGGGGGCACCAGCCTGGCGCGTCGCTTACCACCGCGCATTGGTCGCCGAAGCGGTCGGGGAGTGGAAGATCGCGGCGTCTGCCTACCGGGCCGCCATCGAAGCGCGGCCGGAGTGGTCCGCGCCGTACGAACGCCTGCGTGGGCTCGCGCTGCGCGGCGATCGCCAGCCCTGAACCAGGCGACCCCTGCGGGCCGAGTGGCCCCGACCTTCCGTGCGACTACGATCGGAGGAATGCGCCGCGATCTGTCCGCCGCCGAGGCTTTGGTTCTGGTGCTCGGCGCCGTCGCGCCGCTGCCGCCGGAGACCTGCGCGACGGCGGACGCGCTCGGGCGGGTGTTGGCCGAGCCGGTCGAGTCGGGGCGCACGTTGCCGCCGTGGGACGTCTCGGCGATGGATGGCTACGCGCTGCGCGCCGCCGATCTGGCGGGGGCGCCCGTCGAGCTGCTGGTGGCGTTCGAGGTCGCGGCCGGCGGCGACCGGGACCGCACGCTGCCGGCCGGGACCGCGGCCCGGATCTTCACCGGGGCGCCGCTGCCGCCCGCGTCCGACACGGTCG
>CAYOHN010000024.1:6022-17251 GCA_964403735.1 uncultured Spirochaetales bacterium
AGGAGTGCGAGCGCGAGCGCGACCGCGTGCGCATCCGCGTCGCCGCACCGGTCGGGACACACGTGCGGCCCGCCGGCGAGGATGTCCGCGAGGGCGAGCGCGTGCTCGAGCCGGGCACACGGCTCGGTCCGGGACCGCTCGGTCTGCTGGCGTCGCTCGGGCGCAGCGTCGTCGCGGTACACCAACGTCCGCGCGTCGCGATCCTGTCCGGCGGCGACGAATTGGTGGAGCCGGACGGCGATGCGCGCGGCGGACGCATCGTCTCGTCGAACTCGTACTCGATCGCCGCGCAGTGTCGCGAGGTCGGCGCCGAGCCCGTGTATCTCGGCATCGCGCGCGACACGCCGGAGGAGTTGGCGCGCTTCGTGCGCGCCGGGCTGTCGGCGCACGTGCTGGTCAGCTCCGCGGGCGTCTCGGTCGGTGATCGCGACTACGTGCGTCCCGTCCTCGAGCAGCTCGGTTGCACGCTGCTCTTCTGGGGCGTCCGGATCAAGCCGGGCTTTCCGCTGACGTTCGGGCGCTTCGGCTCGGGCGCGCCGGACGGCGAACCGGGCCGGGGCCCGATCGTGTTCGGTCTGCCGGGCAACCCCGTCTCGGCGATGGTGACCTTCGAGCAGTTCGTGCGTCCGGCGCTGCGCCGGCTCGCCGGGCATCGCGCGCTGTTCCGGCCGCGCGTCACGGCCGTCCTCGGCGAGACGCTCGAGAAGCAGCCGGGACGGCTCCACCTGGTGCGCGTACGGCTCGCCCGCGAGAATGGCAGGATCGTCGCGACGTCGACGGGCAACCAGAGCTCGGGTGTCCTGCGCTCGATGGCGCTGGCGCAGGGCCTGTTGGTGTTTCCGGCCGACGCGAATGTGTTGCGCGCGGGAGAGGCGGTGCAGGTGCAGGTGCTCGAGGAGGACTTCCTCGCGGCCGACGACGCAGGCCTGTGAGCGACGCCGTACTCGAGACTCGCGGCGACGGCCGCATCGCCAACGTGGCCGCGGCGTTGCTGGTCGGGGGCGGATCGCAGCGGATGGGTCGCGACAAGGCGCACCTCGAATGGAACGGGGAGGCGCTGGCGACGCGCACGGCGCGCCAGCTCGCCGCGTGCTTCGAAGACGTCCTGCTGGTGGGCGGCACGCCGCCCGGCGATGCCCCGGGTCGGCGCGTTCCCGATCTCACCGGACCGCAGTGCGCGCTGCGCGGCGTCGTCGGCGCGCTCGAGGCGGCGCCTACCGAGCGCGTACTGATCGTCGCGACGGATCTCCCGCTGCTCGGCCCCGAGCTGCTGCTGGCGCTGGTCGCGTGGCCCGAGGCCGACGTGGTGCTGCCGTGTCGCGACGGTCGCCTCGAGCCGCTCTGCGCGATCTGGTCGCGGGCGGCGGCGTTGCCGGCGGCGCGCGCGGCGCTGGCGGCGGGCCGCCTCGCGCTGCACGAGCTGATCGCGGAGTTGCACGTGCAGCGGCTCGAGGGAGAGGATCTACGCGCGGTCGATCCGACGGGCCGGATGCTCGCGAACGCGAACACGCCGGAGGAATGGCAGCGGCTCGCGGAACTCGCGGACGCCGGCAAGTAGTTGGCGCCGTCGCCGGGTCCTGCGACCATTCCGGGCTGGGGACGTTCTTTCCGAATTTTCGTTCCGCCGAGCGAGGCTGCTCGATTCCAGAGAACCCCGAGGTCGGCGGAACGAAAATTCGGAAAGAACGTCCCCCCCAGCGCGCGCGTCCGGCCCGAAGAAACTGGACGCCTCCGCGTCCAACGCCCATCCCGGCAGGAGAATCCCCGATGCCTCGCGCCGCCCTTCACTTCGCCGTTCTCGCACTCGCTGCGCTCGTCGCGACCAGCGCGGCGGCGGAGGGACAGGCGCCGGCTGGCTATCCCGGCCGCGGCCGGATCGGCATCGAGGTGCAACCGATGACGGCTGAGCTGCGGGAGTTCTTCTCGGCCCCGGCCGAGTACGGTCTGTTGATCGTTCGTGTCGAGTCGGGTCGGCCCGCCCAGCAGGCCGATCTGCGGGTCGGCGATGTCGTGATCGCTGCCGCCGGCGAGCCGCTCGCGCGGCCGCACGACCTCGTCGCCATCGTCGCGCGCGCGGCGACCGCGACGCCCCTCGAGCTGACGATCGTGCGTGCGGGCGAGCAGCGGCAAGTGGCCGTGACGCCGGACGGCGAGCCCGCCACGGCCGCGGCGCTCGATGCCTGGCACGGCGGGTTGGCGGACTATCCGCCGGTGACCGATGCGGCCGCGACGCCGATCCAGCCCGCGTCTGCGCCGTCCGAAGCGGGGTCGGCGGCCGAAGCCGATCCCCCGACTCCCGTGTCGACTGAGTAGCGATTCGACCGAGCGCCGATCGCCGACTCGCGCTCAAGCCCCGGCTTCGTCCACCGATGGCCATCTGCAAGGGGCCATGGCGAAGACGAAGGGCACGACGATCGTTGCGTTGGTCAAGTTCCTGCGGCGGAATCGCAGTGCCGCCGAGGCGTGCTTGCCGGAGCGGCTGCATCACTACCTCGACGAGCGCATCCACGTCGCGAGCTGGTATCCCGAAAAGGACCTCCGCGACCTCGCGCGCGTCGTCGCGCCGATGTTTCCGGCCGACGTGGGGAATCCCTTCGAGGCGATGGGGCGCGCGTCGGCGCGCGAGCATCTCGAGGGCAGCTACGGACACCTCTTCGAGGGCACCGACGATCCCCTGGCGATTCCTGCGCGCGCCTTTGCCCTGTGGGCCAGCATGCACGACAGCGGTCGGCTCGCGACGCGCGTCGAACCCCCGGATGCCGTGCTCGTCGAGCTGACGGAGTTCGCGCTGCCGTCGAAGGAAATGTGCGGGATCGTCGGGGGCTATCTCGCCGAGACGCTGCGGCTGGTCGGCTTTTCCTCTCCGAGTGCCGAACCGATCGCGTGTCGGCTCGACGGAATGCCGAGCTGCGTGTGGCGCTGTCGATGGGCCGCCGACGCGGGAATCGCGCGGCAGGGCTGAACCGGGTCCGCGAGCACCGCGATCTTCAGGTGCTTCGCGTCGATCCGAGCGCGCGTACCGCGGCGCGGACGGCCTCCGGGGTCGGCAACGGGACGTCCGCGGCTCCGGGCGCGGCGAAGCGCGCGCGATCCAGCGTTGCCAGCAGCCGGGCCGCGTCGACGAATGCGGGACCTCGCGTCGCCGCCCGGGCCACGAGCTCCTCGGCCGCCAGCGAAGCGGCGCCCGCCATGCGCAGCGCGAGCGCCGCGCGCAGCGCCGTGGCGAGCGCGCGCGCGGTGGCGTCGCGATCGCCGCGTGCGGCGGCGCCGTCCGCCTGCTCGAGTGCCGCGGCGGCTGCCTGCAGCGGGGCGCGTCGGCGCCGCCCGCGCGCGGCGAGTGCCGCGATCGCGCCGCCGCCGAGCAGCACGACGAGCGCTCGAAGTCCCCACGCGCGCCACGGGCTCGCGGTGCCGCTCGGCGCGCCGGCCGACGTCGCGCGTTCGTCGCGCGGCGCTCCGCGGGGCGCCGTCGATGCGAGCACCTCGATCGCTAGCGGGGGGCCAGCTGCCCGTTCGTAGCGCCGGGAATTCGGATTGAAATACGACACGCGGGCCGGAGGGATCTGCAGCGTCCCGGGGGTTCGCGGCACCAGATCCCACACGAACGTGCGCCGCGCGGCGAGCTGCGCGCCGCGATCGAAGTCCAACTCCGGCGTCCGGGGGTAGGCGTCGACCCCCGGCAGATCACGCGAGGGATCGAGTGGCGCGTCGCCGGCCCAGACGTTCGCCGTTCCGGTCACCGCGACCGCCAGCGCGAAGCTGTCCCCGAGTGACACGAGTGGCGTCGACACCCAGGTGCGTACGCGGACGGCGCCGACGACGCCGGAAAAGTCATCGGGTCGGCCCGCCTCGGGGAGCGGGTCGACACGCAACGAGGTCGGGGGCACCTCCGCCGAGAACTCCGTGTCGTCTGCGAGCGCGCAGCCGAGCTGCGCCGAGGGAATCTCGAGCGTCCCCGCGGCAGCGGGAAACAGCGCTCTCCGTTCCTCGACGACGAGCAGGCCCGCTCCGACGCCCGCGATGCGCGGATCCGGCGTCCGCCCCGGAAGCCACTCGGACCGCAGCGCCGGAAACGTCGGCGCGCGCAACCAGCGCACCGCGACGACATCGGGTCGGCGCAGGATCCGGATCCGGTAGCGAACCTGCTGCCCGACGATGGCGGCGGGTGGCTCCACCAACACCACGGCGTGACAGGGCGAAGCCGCTGCCGACGGCACTTCGCCCGGCTCCGGCGGCTCGGCGCTTGCGGTGGCGACGAGGAGCGTGGCGAGCCCGCCGGCAAGGATGGCGCGGATCCGCCGTCGGCGCTGCGGGCGAGTCACCATGCGGGCGCCGCCCCTTCGCGCGGCTGCGGCTCGTCGTCGGGATCGACGGCCGCGCGCAGCGCCTGCTCTGCGGCATCGTCGACCTGCGAGAGCCAGCGCTCCACCTCCGCGTCGTCGAGCGCGGGCGCAAAACGCTGCCGCTCCGATGCGCCGGTGCGAGGCTCGGCCTCGTTTGCGGCTTCTGGCGCTTGCTGCGGGCGCTCGGCCTGCGGCGGCGGTTCGTCCTCCTGCTCGTCGTCGGCCGGGTCGTCGTTCTCCCTGCTGGCGCCGGGGGGCGGAGGAGGCGGCGGCTCGGCGCGGAGCGCGCGCAGCGTCCACTCGAGATTGAAGCGCGTCTCCGCGTCGTCCGGACGCAGCGCGAGCGCGTCGAAGAACGCGTCCCGCGCGCGCTCGAGGTCGTCGTCTTCGAGTGCCAGGACACCGAGGTCGTACCACGCGAGGGCCGCGAGAGCGGGATCGCGTGCGGTCAGGGCGGCCGCGCGCAGTGCGTGCGCGGCGCCGGCGCGATCGCCCGCCTCGGCCCGCGCGATGCCGAGAGCGACGAGCACTTCGTCCGCCCCGGGCCTCGTGCGCAACTCGGCTTCCAGCTTCACCGCCGCGCGCGCGGCGGCGGTCGGCGTGCGCGGGGTGTGCGGCGTTTCGGCGTCGGCGCTCGCCACGCCGAGCGCCTGCGTGCTGAAGCAGAAGGCTGCGGCCAGCGCGGCCGTCGCGTGGCGCCGTCGCCACCGGTCGCGCGCGATCCACGCGCTCACCCGTCGCCACGGGGGGGCGGACCCGAAGCGCAGGCTTCCGGTCCACTCGAGCCACAGCAGCGCCAGCGCGAGCGCCGCCAGCAGTCCCGTCCGGACCGCCGGCACGCGACGCAGGACGGTGTCTCCGGGACCACGCGCGGCATCCCGCCGGATCTCGGCTGCGGCCGCCGGGAGATCGATCTCGCCCCAGCGATCGGCCTCGAAGCTCGCCCCGTCGGACGCGGCTGCCCAGCGCGCCAGCCGCGCCGCGTCGCGCTGCGAGCGGACGGGCCTCCCATTGGCGTCGCGCAGCGGGGCGCGGCCATCGGGAACGAGCGCGCCGCCGTCGAGACCGAGCGCGATTGCGACGAGTCGCGTATCGGCGCGCGCGAGCGTCGCGGCGCCGGCATCGCCGGCGCCGACGGGGTCTTCGCCGTCCGCGAGCACGACGAGTACGCGCGGCCGTTCGCTCGCCGCCTCGAAGGCGCCGAGTGCGGCGCGCACGCCCGCGTCGAGATCCGAGCCGCGGGCCGCGAGCAGGGTGCCGTCGACGGCCGCGACGAGCTCCGTCAGCGCGTCGAAGTCCGGCGTGAGCGGCGTGAGCAGCACCCCGCGGCCGGCGAACGCGGCGAGCGCGGCGCGATCGCCGGGGCCGAGTCGCGCGAGCAGCTCGGCGGCGATCTGCCGCGCGCGCGCGAGCCGACTCGGCGGGACGTCGGACGCATCCATGCTCAGCGACACATCGAAGAGCAGCACGACATCCACGCCGGACGCCGGCACGCGCTCGTGGCGCAGGCCGGCGCGCGGTCCGAGCGCCGCGAGGCCGATGGCCGCGAGCGCCAGCAAGACCGCGGCGTCGCGGCCGAGCGTTTTGGCGCCGACCCATGTCGGCGTTCCGAGCAGGCGGACCGAGCGCCGGCGCGCGCGCCACCAGGAGGCCGCGACGACGACGGCGACGAACGCCAGCGCGGCGGCGACGTGCGGCGCCCACTCCGGGTGCGCAAGCCACGGCGGGTGGGCGAGCCACGGACCCGTCACGGGATCCTCCGGACGAAGCCGCGCGCCCACAGCAGCTCGAGCGCGACGAGGCCGCCGGCGCCGGCGAGCCACGGCTCCGGATGGGGCGTCCGCCGCACCCGCGGCGGCGGACGTCGCGCGACGCGTTCGACGGTATCGATCTCCGCGTAGACCGCCTCCAGCGCCGTCGCGCTGCGGGCTTCGAAGGATCGCCCGCCGGTTTCGTTGGCGATCGCGGCGAGCGTTTCGAGATCGAGGTCATGGCGTTCGAAGCGCATGCCGCGTCCCGCCGCCGCTTGGGACTCCATCGCGACGTCTCCGGTGCTGCCGATGCCGACCGTGTGGACCCGGACGCCGCGCGCAGCCGCCAGCGCGGCGGCGACGGCCGGCGGCACTGCCCCGGCATTGCTGCGTCCGTCGGTCAACAACACGACGAGGCGACCCGCGGCCGGACGGGTGCTCGGGCTCCTGTCTTCTCCCGCGCGGCCCGTCCCGTCCGCGGCGTCCGCTGCATCGGTCGCTTCCGGACGCTCCGCTGCGTCCGGCGCGACGCGTTTCACCGCGAGCGCGAGGGCATCGCCGAGCGCCGTGGCGCCGCCCGCCATACCGGGCTCGGCGCGCGTCAGCGCCGCCTCGAGCAGCGCGCCGTCGCTCGACAGCGGCGAGAGCGTGAACGCCGTCTCGCCGAACACGACGAGCGCGACCCGGTCGCCCTCGGCCGCGCGTTCGCTGGCGAATCTCGCGACCACACGGCGCGCCAGTGCGAAGCGCGTGTGCCACTCGCCGTCCATCTGGGCGTCGAGCGCGCGCATGCTGTCGGAGGCATCGAGCACCAGCACCAGATCGAGCCCTTCGCCGGGCGGTGGCGGCGCGCGGTGCTCGGCCACCGGGCCGGCAAGGGCGACGGCGAGCAGCGCGAGCGCGCCCCCGCGCGCGATCGCCGGCAGCCACGTGCTGCGATCGTGCCGGGCGCCGGCTGCCTCGGCCTCGAACCCCGCGGACCACGGCAGCGCGTCCGGAGGGCGCCGGCGCGCGAGCCACGCGCCGAGCGCCAGCAGCGCCGCACCCAGCACCAACCAGACCGGCCGCTCGAAGCCGTCGATGCCGACGCCCAAGCGAGAGGCGAGTTCCGCGAGCGTCGCGTTCATCGCGGAGTCTGCGACGGGTTCGTGGCTTCGACCCAGCGCGTGGCGGCCTCGGCGATGTGACGGACGCGATCCGGGGCATCGCTGCCGGCGTCGGCGCGGAAGCGCAGCGCGTCGAGCTCGCGCAGCCAAGCGAGCGCCGTCGGCCAACGCCACGACAACGCGAACGGCGGCGGCAGGGCGGCCAGCTCCTCGGTCGTGCGGGACTCGATCGCGAAGCCCCAGCGCTGCGCCGCGTAGCGGCGCAGTGTCACCGCGACCGCATCCGCCGCCTGACGCCAATCCGTGTCGCTGGCGGCGGCCGCGGCCGAGAGATCGGCGACGGCCGCGGTCCATGACGCCGCCGCTTCGGGAGACGCCTCGTCGCCGCCGCGCGGATCGAGTCCGTCGCGGCGCCGGCGCTGACGCTGCACGAGAGCCAGCGCGCCGACGACGGCCAGCGCGGCGACCGCACCGCCGGCCGCGGCCAGCCACGGCGAGAGTCCCGACCGCGTCGCCGGCAGCCGCAGCGGGAACGGCGTGAGGCGGTCCGGGAACCCCGGCAACACCGAGACGACTTCGAACGAGCGCGGCTCGGTCGTGAGCGTCGCAGTCGCGTTCTCCGGGCCGACCAACTCGATCGTCAGCGCCGGCCAGGTGCCGGTTCCGACGTCGCGCGCGCGCACGCGGATCCTCGTGCGGTGGGTACAGCGAGGGCCTCTCTGGTCGACCGGCCGTGCCTCGACGCCGAGCACCCAGACGGGGCCGAGCGCCGATGCATCGGGCAGCGCGACCGGCCGCACGGCGTAGTGCGGCGGTGTCACGACGGCGACCTCGATCTCCGCGACGTCCCCGACGCGGAGCTGCGGCGGCTCGATCACCACGGTGGCCTGCGGACTCGGCGGGGCGCTGCCGGCGAGCGGCTCGTCGGCGTCTCGCCCGGCCGGGCACGCGAGCGCGACGGCAACCGCCAACGGCAGCCAGGTGCCGGCGATCGCAGCCCGCCTGCGCACACGCAGCCGGTTCATCGCGCTGCCCGTCGTCCGCGCTCGGCGCGGACGTGGAAGAAGCGGACGAGCGCGCGCAGGGGATCCTCCGGCGCCGACAGCGCGATCGGGTCGGCGCCCTCGCGACGCAGTCGGCGCAGCACTGCGGTGCGGCGATCCGCCGCGGCGGCGGCATAGCGCGCGCGCCGGCGCCGGCCGGTGCCGAGCAGACGACGCGGGCCGCCCGTCTCGGCGTCCACCAGTCTCAGGCCGCCGGCCGCCACCAACGCGTGTTCGCGCGGATCGTCGACGACGATCGCCACCAGATCGTGGCGGCTCGCGAGCGCCGCGATCGGCGAAGCGCCGCCGCCCGCGAGGGCGCCGTCCAGCGCGGGGTCGCGGAAGTCCGACAGCAGGATGACGAGGGCGCGTCGCCGCGTCTGGGCCAGCGCCCAAGCAGAAGCGACACTGAGGCGCGTCGTTTCGCCTGCGCGCGCCGCCTGCGCACTGGCCATCCGGACCAGTCGCCAGCCGTGGACCGCGCCGCGCGCCGGCGGCAACGAGTCCCGGATCGTGTCGGAGAACGCGGCAAACGCGACGCGGTCTCCAGCGCGCTGCGCCGCGGCGACGATCAGCGCCGCCGCATGGGCGGCATTGGCCAGCTTGCTGCGCCCCTGCGACGCGAACGACATCGACGCCGACACGTCGAGCGCCACCAGCACGGTGTGCGCGCGCTCTTCTCGGAAGCGCTTGACCCACGGCGCGCCGCTGCGCGCCGTCGCATTCCAGTCGATCGAGCGCACGTCGTCGCCGGGCTCGTACGGGCGCAGCTCTTCGAACTCGACGCCGCCGCCGCGGAACGCGCTGCGGTAGCCACCCACCAGCCAACTGGTCGCCTCGCGCCGGCTGCGGATCCACAGGATCCGCGCCGCCCGCGCGACGGCGGCCGGCGCCGCGGGACCGAGCCGCACATCCACGGCGCGTGCCTACGGCGTCGCGACGGCGTCGAGCACCGCCTCGACGACGGCATCCGGCGCGATCCCGTCGGCCTCCGCCTCGTAGGTGAGCAGCACGCGGTGACGCAGCACGTCCGGCGCCACCCGCTTCACGTCGTGGGGCGTTGCGAACTCACGGCCGTCGCGCAGCGCGCGCGCGCGCGCTGCGCGCACCAGAAACAGCGACGCGCGCGGCGATGCGCCGACGGCAACGAGACCCGCCGCCGGGCGCGGGCCGCCGAGGGTGCGCACGGTCGCCTCGACGGACGCCGGCTCGCGCGTGGCCCGCACCAGCCGGACCGCGTAGTCCGCGACGGCATCCGCCACGTGGACGGCCGCAGCGGAACTGCGCAGCGCGGCGACCGTGGCGGCATCCGCCACGGCCGACACCGAATCCGGACGACCGGCCGCGCCGGAGGCGATCTCGAGTTCTTCCGCAGCCGAGGGATACGAGACGACCAGCTTCAGCAGGAAACGATCCACCTGCGCCTCCGGCAGCGGATAGGTGCCCTCGTGCTCGATCGGATTCTGGGTGGCCATCACGAAGAACGGCTGCGGCAACGAGAAGCTCTCGTCGCCGATGGTGACCTGGCGCTCCTCCATCGCCTCGAGCAGCGCGGACTGCACCTTGGCCGGCGCGCGATTGATCTCGTCGGCGAGCAGCACCGGACTGAAGATCGGGCCGCGGCGCACGCGGAAGCGGCGTTCTTCCGGCTCGTAGATCTGCGTGCCGATCAGGTCCCCGGGCAGCAGGTCCGGCGTGAACTGCACGCGCTGGAAACCGAGGCCCAGCGCCTGCGCCAGCGATCGCACCGCCGTGGTCTTCGCGAGTCCCGGGACGCCCTCGACCAGCACGTGCCCGCCGGCGAGCAGCGCCGTCAGCAGTCCTTCGAGCAGCTCGTGCTGTCCGACGACGACGCGGCCGACCTCTTCGAGCAGGCGCTTCAGGGCGATCGCGGGATCCGTTCGTTCCATGGCAACTCCGACGCGGCCCGTGGCCGGCGCGTTTCAGGCCGCATCGTGAACGCGTTCAGCGCCGCGGACGTCGCGGACGCGCGGACGGCCTGCGCAGCGCGCCGGCGGCGTCGTTCCCAGCACAGCGTATCGCTTCGACGAGCGACGTCGTCCGAACGCCCGGGATCTCGCGCAACCGCACCACGCGGCCGCCCCATGCCTCGACATCGGCGCGGCCGACGATTGCTTCGAGGGCCCAGTCGCCGCCCTTCGCGAGGATGTCGGGCCGCAGCGCCCGAATCGTGCGCAAAGGTGTCGGCTCGCCGAACAGCACCACCCAGTCGACGCAAGCCAGCGCCGCCACGATTTCCGCGCGTTGGCGCGCGGGTACGATCGGACGACCGGGGCCCTTCTGCGCGCGCACGCTGGCGTCGCGGTTGATGGCGACGACGAGACGATCGCCGAGTGCTCGCGCCTGCTCGAGGCTGCGCACGTGACCGACGTGGAGCAGGTCGAAGCATCCGTTCGTGAACACGACGCGGTCGCCGCGGCGGCGCGCCGCCGCGACGGCGCGCGCCGCCGCGGCGCGCGTGAGCACCTTGCTGTGCGCCGGCGCACGCGTCATCGGCGCGTCTCGGAATCGGGCGTGGCGGACTCCGCGTCGGGCACCGGCTCGTCGTTCTTGCCGCCGCCGAGGAGTCGCCGCAACGAGCCGATGCCGGAGCGCACGAAACCGGGCAGTCCCTCCGTGACGATCCCCACCGGCCCCGACGTCAGCAGCGTCGCCGGCAGGATCCGCGCGGAGGGCTCCTTCCACGGCCCGCTCACGGCGAAGTAGGCAGCCATCAGATTCTCGTCGTCGCCGAGCAGGATCCGGTTCACCAGCGGAACGGCGCCGATCACGGTGTCGAGCGTCTTGAAGAAGAACAGGCCGACGACGGCGTTCACCTCGTTCGGCGCATCGACCACGTCGACGTCTCCGGTGGCGACCAGGCGTGCCGCCGGCCCCACCAGCGACAGCGATTCCGCGCGGACCGTACCGCGATCGAGCGCCACTTTGCCGTCGATCGCCTGGTACGGCAGCACCTCCCGTGACC
>CAYOHN010000024.1:17261-22112 GCA_964403735.1 uncultured Spirochaetales bacterium
GGGATTGAATGTGTCGCTGGCCGCAGCGATGGCGAACAGCAGGTTCATGCGCTTGCGGATCTCGCCGTCGCGCAGCGCGAGCGTCACCGGACCGGTCAGCTCGCGCAGGATGTTCGCGCGCGGGATCAGCTTGGCCTCGACGTCCCCGGAGAGGTGCACAGTGCCGGTCATCACTTCGCGGTCGAGGTTCAGATCTTCGAGCAGGTCCGGGAGCGAGGCGCCCTCCACCCGCAGCCGGCCCGCCGCCGGAACGAAGTCGCTGCTGTCGAGCGTCAGGTCGACCTCACCCAGCAGCCGCCCCTGCGGCACCAATCGCGCGTCGCCTTCGGTGACCAGGCCGCGGTCGCCTTCGATCCGGACGCGGCCGGTGACTTCGCTCGCGCGGAACGGGCCGAGCTTCTCGAGTTCGACGCGGAACGTCGCGCGGGCCCACGCGGCGGGATCTTCGCGGTCTCGCGACACCGGTCCGGCAGGGGGGACGGCGGTCACGTCCACCTCGATCCGGCCCGGCGGGTCGCCGGACTTGCGTACCCGCCCATGGATCTGCGCCGAGCCCCAATGCGCCTCGATGATCTCGGCATCGAAGCCGAAAGGAACCGGCAGCAACACCGCGCGCAGGCCCGAGACCGGCCGCAGCAGGATCGGATGGTCGAGGCGGCTCACGTCGATCTCGGCGCGCTGCCAGCGCGCCGGAGCGCCCGGCTCGCGATCGCCCTTGGCCCAGCGTTCGAGCGTGAACCAGCCCGGCAGCGGGGCGACTGCGCTCGGCGCTTCGCCCTCGGCGATCGATTTCGCGACGGCGCGGATGCCGGTCACGGTGGCATCGACTGCGGGCAGCGGGCGATCGCCGAGCCGTGCGTGGATGTCGCGCAGCGTAAACTCGTCGTGTCGCAGGACGAACTCTCCGCGCAGGTCGCGGATGGGTTCTCCGTCGCCCGGTTGGACGCTGATCCCGTCGAAGCCGAGCTCGAGCGCGCAACCGTCGGGCCACGCCTCGAGTGGATCGGCGACCAGCGCGCTCCACGCGCTGCCGCGCACGGCGTCGCAAGCGAGCGACCACGCGGCGAGCCGCCCGGCGGAGATCGCGTCGGCAACGCGTGTCAGCGCCGGCTCGCCGGCTGCGCGCAGCGCGGCGCGCACGTCCTGCGTCGCCACGGGCTCCCCGCGCGCGCGGAAGTCGACCGACGCGCGCGTGCCGAGTGGGCGCGCGCTGCGTGCGCGCCCGCGCAGGCGCCAGGGCCCGAGATCCAGCTCGATGTCGGCCGCTTCCGCGAAGCGCGGAGCGATCGTGAGCGATGCGGCGACGCGCGCACTCGGCAGCTCGGCGCGCTGCTTCGCGCGATCGCTTCCGAAACGACCTTCTGCGCGCAGGTCCAGAGCGACGATCTCGGCATCCAGGCGATCGTTGGGTCCGTCGGGGCGCCACTCGACGTGCGCCGCCACGCGGCCGGCCAACGCGAGCGCGGCCTCGCGCGCGGGCGGCCAGAGTTCGAGCCATGGCTGCGCCGCAGCGAGGTCGAAGTCCGTGAGCCCGAGCTGGGCGCCGGCTTCCCCGAAGCGCGGCAGGTCGCCGTGCACTTCGAAGCGGCCCGCATCGACGCCATCGACGAGCAGCCAGCCCGACGCTCTCGAGCCGAGTCCGCCGCCGAGCCGCGTGCGGGTGAGCGACGCGTCGAATGCGCGGACACCGAGCTTCTGAGGCGCGCTGCCGTCGTCTCGCCAAAGGATCTCGCCGTCGGCGATCGCGAGCGTCGGCAGCGTGGCGCCGAGGCTCCGCAGCGCCGCGAGGGCCTCGCGCGGGTCGAATGGGGGAACGGGCTCCTCGGCTTCCGCCGTCCGTGCGGCCGACGCGAGATCGAGCAGGCGTCTCGCCGCCTCCGGCTGCAGCGTTCCGTCCGCATCGCGCACGAGTTCGGCCCGCAGTCCCGAGACCTTGACGCGGCCGACGCGGAGCTCGCCGCGCAACAGCCGCGTCAGATCGAACGAGAGCTTTGTGCTCGCGGCCTCGAGTCGCCCCGCGGACCCGTCGGGATCCGCCGCGGCACGGACGTCGCGGGCCTCGATCGCCGGACCCCAGTGGAAGCCGACGTGTAGCGAGCCGATCTCGACCGGCCCGAACTGCTCTGCGAGTCGGGCCTCGGCCCAGCGCTTGGCGCGATCGGGTCCGTAGCGCGCCGTCACGAAGAACCCGGCCGCCGCGGCGACGAGCAGCAGCACGACCGCCAGCACAGCGACGATGGCGGTTCTCGACCGACTCAAGCGGGGCTTCCCGAGCCACGGTGCCCCGATCGAGGCTCGCGGGCGCTCGCGCGACGGTTCTTCCGCCGGCGAGCGATGCGCGGCTCCCGGCGCATCCAACCGGCTTCGCAGTGGGTTCCGGGCCCCTCACCCGCGCCCGGCTCCAGCCCGGGGCAACACGTCCAACCTCCGATTCCCGCTAAAGAAACCCGGCTGCGGACCGAAACGGGATCGAAACCAGCGCGCCGCGCTAGGAACGACACGCCGAGAGGGGAGCCGAGGCACATGGAGAGCTTCAACGGGTCCGCCCGCAAGAACCGGGTGCGCGAGCTGCGCGAGAACCGACTGATGACCCAGTCCCAGCTGGCCCGCAAGGCAAAGGTGGCGCTTCGCACCATCCACAGCGTCGAGAAGGGCATGAACTGCCGCATGGACACCAAGCGGAAGATTCTCCTGGCGCTCGGGATGCGCTTCGAAGACAAGGACTACGTGTTTCCCGGAAGAGTCCTGTCGAGCCTGCCCGACGAGATGCACCACGGGTAGCCCACCCGCCCCGTCGGATCCCTTCCTTCCGACGGTCCGGTACCATCGGTCTTCGCTTCGAGGGACCGAATGGCCACCCAGGGCTCCGATCGCAACACACTGCTGGCCGACGTCGCGGGGATCGTCTCGCGTTCGCACGACCTCGCCGAGACGCTCGGCAACGTCGTCGAACGCGTCGCGAAACGCCTCGATGCGGACGTCTGCTCGCTGTACCTGAGCGACCCGGGACGCAAGTCGCTGATCCTGCGCGCCACCAAGGGTCTCGCGCCGGAGTCCGTGGGGCACGTCCGGCTGACGGCCGGCGAAGGGCTGGTCGGGCTGGTGGCGCGCGAGGGTCAGCCGCTGGCCGTCGAGCGCGCCGAGGAGCATCCGAGCTTCCGCTTCTTCCCGGAGACTGGCGAGGACCGGTTCGCGTCCTTGATGGCGACGCCGCTGGTCGTGCGCGGGGTCGCCATCGGGGTCCTCGTGGTCCAGACGATCGAGCCGCGGCACTTCTCGCAGCAGGACGTCGAGTTGCTCCAGGCGTGCGGACAGTTGATCGCTCCGATCGTGCTCAACGCCGCGCTGCTCGACCTGGTGGCGGGATCCGACGAGGCGCGATCCCACTTCGTGCAGCAGATGGCCGAGGCCGGCGTCCCGGTCGCCGGTCCGGCGCCGGATCGCGCGGAGCGCAACGTCGAAGTGCGCGGTACCGAGGCCTCCAACGGTATCGCGATCGGTCCGGTCTATCTGCTCGAGGATCCGCTCGACCTCGCGGACGTCGAGTACCAGCCGAGCGAGGATCCGGAACAGGAAGCCCGCGATCTGCGGAGCGCCGTCGCCAAGGCTCGCCGCGAGCTCGGCGATGTCGCCGACGAGATGGGAGACCAGTTCGGGCCGGAGTTCTCCGGCGTCTTCAACACGCACGTCCAGATCCTCGAGGACCACGGCTTCCTGCAGCGGCTCGACCGCGCCGTCCACGAGACCGGCGATGCGCTGCAGGCGATCCGGCGCGTCGTCGAGGACTACCGAGCGTTGTTCGAGCGCATCGAGGACGACTACTTCCGCGAGCGCGGACTCGACGTCGAGGACGTCGGCCGGCGCGTGATGGCGAAGCTGCTCGGCGTGCGACATCACAACGTTCCGCTGGCGCCCGGTTCGGTGGTGGTGACGTCGATGATCCTGCCGCAGCACTTCACGTTGCTCGAGCTGGACAAGGTGGGCGCCATCGTCACCGAGCACGGCGGCGCCACCTCGCATGGCGCGATCTTCGCACGGACGCTGGAGATCCCGTGTGTGACCGGCGCGCCGGATTTGTTGCGATTGGCGAGACCCGGCGAGATGGCGATCGTCGACGGCACGAGCGGACGCGTCTACCTCTCGCCCGACGAGCGCCTGCTCGCGGAGTATCGGCGCGCCCAGCAGCGCTTCGAGGTCGCGGTCGAGCACCTCGATGCACTGAAGTCGCGGCCTGCGGAGACCCGCGACGGCCGGCGTGTCCTGCTCACGGCGAACGTCGGGCTGCTCGCAGATCTGCGTCTGGTGGAGCGCCACGGGGCCGAGGGGATCGGGCTGTTCCGCAGCGAGCTGCTGGCGTTGGCCCATCGCGGCGTGCCGCCGGAGGAGGAGCAGCAGAAGCTCTACGAGCGGGTGGCGCGGGCTCTGGCACCGCGGCCGGTGACGATTCGCACCCTCGATCTCGGCGGCGACAAGGCGATGCCCAACCTCGGGATCGCCGACGAAGAGAATCCGCAGCTCGGCTGCCGCTCGGTGCGCCTCTCGTTGCGACATCCGGAGGTGATGGCGGCACAGCTGCGCGCCATCCTGCGCGCGTCGGCCGTCGGCAACGTCCGGCTGCTGCTGCCGATGATCTCGTCGCTCGACGAGCTGCGCGAGGTGCGGCGCCTGTTGCACGAGACCATCGATGGTCTCTCGCGCGCCGGCGAGCCGCACGATCCGCGCCTCCCGATGGGGATCATGATCGAAGTCCCGTCGGCCGCGCTGATCGCCGATGCGCTGGCCCGCGAGTGCGACTTCTTCAGCATCGGCACCAACGATCTCACGCAGTACACGCTGGCCGTCGATCGCGGG
>CAYOHN010000025.1:0-22055 GCA_964403735.1 uncultured Spirochaetales bacterium
GGGTTGGATCCGTCAACTTTTTCCCTTTCGGGAAAAAGTTGACGGATCCAACCCGGCCCCTTTCTTGACGTCAGCTGGCGAGGCGGGCGGCGGCGCGGGAGGTGAGGGCGCCGATCGGAAGGCCGTGCGGGCAGGCGCCGAGGCAGGGCTTCGCGGTGCACGAGAGACAGGCAGCGACGGCGGATCCGAGTTCGTTCCACGCGGTGCGGGCCAGCGACCGATCCCCGTAGTCCTCTTCGTACATGCGCGCGCGCAGCGCGTCGGGGATCGACACACCGGCGGGACAGGCGCCCGAACAGTCGTTGCAGCCATAGCGACACTGCTCGGCTCCGTGGCGCGTCTCGTAGCGCGCGAGCAGCGCGCCGTCGGCGCGGGCGCTCCGCGTCCAGCCCGATGCGCCGAGGTACTCGTCCACCTCGACCTGCGAACGCATCGTCACCACCAGCGCATCAACCAGTCCGCTCGCGAGCACCCAGCGCAACGCCGCCTGCGCGAAGGTGGAGCCCTCCGTCTCGTAGGGCCGCATGTCGTTGAGCCGCGCGCCGCGCAGCGTCTTCATCGCGACGACGCCGATGCCCTTGGCGCGCGCCGCCCGGAGCACCCGCGGCAACTCGGGCTGCGTCGCGATGAAGTCCAGGCTGCGCGTCAACCCCTCGTAGAACGCGGGATCCTGCCCGAAGTTGAACGCGACCAGGATCACGTCGACGAGGTTCTCGCCGACCGCGAGATCCAGACACTCGACGAGTCGACCGCTATGCCCGGACATGCCGGTGAAGCGGATCTTGCCCTGCTGCTTTGCACGCGCGGCGAACTCGTACCATTCGTCGTTGCGCAGCCGCGCCGGATCGTTGACGGCATGGTTGAAGTAGAGCTCGATGCGGTCCGTGCGCAGCCGGCGCAGGCTCGCCTCGAGGTTGCGCATCAACTCGGAGCGCGTCGTCCCTGGCTCGCAGTGGGTCTTGCTGGCGAGGATGATGTCGTCGCGGTGCGCTTCGAGCGCGCGACCCAACGTCGTCTCGGACTGGCCGTTCGTGTAGCTCTCGGCGCTGTCGAAGTAGGTGATCCCGCGCGCCACCGCGTGCTGCACCACGTCCACCTGATCCCCGAGCCGACTCGAGCCGAACCCCACGTCCGGGATCTCGAGCCCCGTCCGTCCCAGCACCACGCGGCGCCGAACGCGTGGCGTCGCTGCAGGCGCGACGGTGGCGAGGGCGTCGCCCGCCGCGAGGCCGAGCAGTCCGCTGGCTCCGATCTTCAGGAATTCGCGGCGGTCGATCTCGGTCATCGTCGCGATGCTACCCGAGTCGTCGGATCGGGCCATCACGCATTGCGATCGCTGCTCGACGTCTTCGACGCCGGTCGACGGGCCGTCGACCGGATCGGTGCGACGCTGCGGACGGAACTCGCCTGAACGGGCCGTTCAGCGCGCGAGCTTCGCCACCGCGTTCGCCAGGAGCCGCAGCCCCAGCGGACCGGGCGTCAGGATCGATTCCGGATGGAACTGCACCGCGGCAAGCGGCTCGCGTGCGTGTTCGACCGCCATGATCACGCCGTCCTCGCTCTCGGCCGTGACGCGAAGCACACTCGGCAGCGCGTCGCGGCGCGCGTACAGCGAGTGGTAGCGACCGGCGCGGAAGCGCTTCGGCATCCCGTCGAAGAGCACACCGCCGGTCGACTCGATCCACGACGGCTTCCCGTGCACGGGCGTCTCGAGCACATCGAGCTTGCCGCCGAGGGACTCGACGAGGCCCTGCAAGCCGAGACAGACCCCGAACACCGGCAACGGGCACGCGCGCAGCGCCGCCAGCGTCCCCACCAGATCGAAGTCCGACGGCGAACCCGGGCCCGGGGAGAGCACGACGAGGTCCGGCCGCAGCCGATCGAGATCGTCGAGCGGGAAGCCGGACCGCCACGTCACCACCTCGGCGCCGGTCTGGCGCAGGTAGTTGGCGAGCGTGTGCACGAACGAGTCCTGGTGATCGATGAGCAGGATGCGCTTACCCGCGCCAACCCGGGTTTGCACCACGCGCGGCGATTCGCTCGGGGTACCCGTCGGTCGCCGGATCGCGTCGAGCAGCGCGGACGCCTTGACGTGCGTCTCCTCTTCCTCGGCCTCGGGATCCGAGTCGTAGAGCAGCGTCGCGCCGGCGCGAACCTCGGCGATGCCGTCGAGCACGCGGATCGTGCGCAGCGTGAGCCCCGTGTTGAGATTCCCGTCGAAGCCGATCACCCCGACGGCGCCGCCGTACCACGCCCGCGCCGAGCGTTCGTGATCCTCGACGAAGTGCATCGCCCAGGCCTTCGGCGCGCCCGTCACGGTGACGGCCCAGGTATGACACAGAAACGCGTCGAGCGCATCGAAGCCCTCGCGCAGCGTGCCCTCGACGTGATCGACGGTGTGGATCAGCCGCGAGTAGAGTTCGATCTGGCGGCGGCCGATCACGCGAACCGAGCCGGGCTCGCAAATGCGCGATTTGTCGTTGCGATCGACGTCCGTGCACATCGTCAGCTCGGACTCCTCCTTCGCGGAGGTGAGCAGGGTCTTGATCTGCTCGGCATCTTCGATCGCATCGTCGCCGCGGCGGATCGTGCCCGAGATCGGGCAGGTCTCGACGCGGCGGCCCTCGACCCGTACGAACATCTCCGGCGACGCGCCCACCAGGTACTCCGAATCGCCGAGATGGATCAGGAATCCGTACGGCGACGGGTTGCGAACGCGCAGGCGGCGGAAGATCTCCGCCGGCGACACGGGAGCCGACTCCGAGAAGGTCTGCGACAGCACCACCTCGAACAGATCGCCGCGCCGGAAGGACTCGCGGGCGGTGCGGACGGCCGCTGCATACTCGCCCGGCTCGTGGTCGCACGGACGCGGTACGGCGTTCGCCGGCGCCAGCGCGAACGGCTGCGCCGCGCCTTCGCGCGGCAGGCCGACCGTGGTGCGCCCGTCGACGTCGAACTCGTAACGGCGGCGCGTCGCCAGCTCGCGCCGGTGGTCGACGAGCAGGAGCTCGTCGGGCAGGAACAGAACGACGTCGCGCTGGCGCGCCGGGCGCTCGAGGCGCAGGCGGAGCGGCTCGAACTGGAAGGCGAGGTCGTAGCCGAACGCCCCGTAGAGCCCGAGATGGGCGTCGTCGTCCGCGCCGAAGTGGTGTACGAGCGCGCGCAGGACCGTGAACACGGACGGCTGCTTGCTGCGCTCCTCCTCCGGGAAGCGACCCTCGGGTTCCCGCAGGCGACACCGGATCGCCGTCTCCGCGACGGTGACGCCGGTGAGATCCGGCAGCGGCGCGAGCGTGCAAGCGATCGAGGGAATCAGCACCTGCCCGCGCTGATTCAGCGCTTCGACGAGCAGCTCGCGTCCGCGCGCGACGACCCGCAGCGGCGGGTCGCAGAACCCCATGTCCCACCGCGTATACCGCCCCGGATACTCGTAGCTCGATGCGAACAGCGCTCCGCATCGCTCGTCGAGCTTGCTGGTGAGCGTGGCGATCGCCTCGGTGCCGTCGATCGGCTCGACGTTGCGGTGGACGAGGACGCCGCCGCGCGTCCGATAGCTCGGGACATCGGTCATCGGGACTCTCCTCTGCGTTCGTCCCGGAGCGGCCGTTCCGTCTGAACTCGCCCCGACTGTCGGGGCGATGTGGCGGAGAATTGAAAAGGCCGCCTCGGGAGGCGGCCTGGATCGTTTACGCGCGCACGAACGACAGCCGCCTCAGAAGCGAGGAAGCCACCACCAATCGATCCGGATGCGCCCGCGGGCGGTGCGAGCGGCTTGGCTGCGGGTTCGTCGTACCGTTCCGTGCATGCAGCGGAACGTCCCACAGCTCCGGTGCAGCGTCAAGTGCGCAGCTCGGCCAGGGCCTCCTCCAGGCGGCTCACCGCGTCGTCCACATCCGCGCGAGAGACATCGAGATGCGTGACGGCGCGGAAGCGGCCGGGTGCCGTCGGGTTGATCAGCAGGTCGCGGGCGCGGGCGGCGCGCATCAGATCCATCGTGTCGGCAAAGTCGAACAGGACCATGTTGGTCTCGGGCGCCGGGTGGACCGAAAGACCCAGCTTCTCGATGCCCGCACCCAGCCGCTGCGCATTCGCGTGATCCTCGGCGAGCCGCTCCACCTGGTGCTCCAGCGCATACAGCGCAGCGGCTGCAATCACGCCGGCCTGGCGCATGCCGCCACCCAGCAGCTTGCGGAGCCGGCGCCCGCGCAGGATCGTGTCGATCGGTCCGCACAGCACCGATCCGACCGGCGCGCCGAGACCCTTCGAGAAGCAGAATGCCACGGTGTCGAACGGCTCGACGATGCGCTCCGCCGGGACACGGCTCGCCACCTCCGCATCGAACAGCCGTGCGCCGTCGAGATGCGCGCGCATCCCGAGGTCCTGCGCAGCCTCGACGGCACCGTGCAGCATCGCCAGCGGGAAGACGCGGCCGCCGGCGCCGTTGTGCGTGTCCTCGGCCACCAGCAGCGTCGTGGGCGCCAGGTGGACGTTGGCCGCCGGCACGTACGCCGCCCGCACGGCCTCGGCGTCGAAGAATCCTCCTTCGCCGATCGTCGCGATCTGCACCCCTGCGAGTGCCGACGCGGCCCCTCCTTCGTAGCGCAGGACGTGGGCACCGTGGCTCGCGAGGACTACCTCCGCATGGTGCGTGTGCAGCCGGATCGCGATCTGGTTGGCCATCGTGCCCGACGGCACGAACAGGGCGGCGTCCTTGCCGACCCGCGCGGCGGCCGCGGCCTCGAGTCGATTGACGGTCGGATCTTCGCCGTAGACGTCGTCCCCGAGCTCGGCGCTCGCCATCGCATCGCGCATTCCGGGGGTCGGACGCGTCACGGTGTCGCTGCGCAGGTCGATCGTCTTCACGCCGTCGACTCGACGTGCGAATCCCCGGATTTCTCCCGGTACAGCAGGACGGTGTGGCCGACGAGACCCAATACGGTGGCCCCGCTCGCAGCCCCCAGCTCGGCGGCCATTGCCTTCTTGTCGGTCGGCTGCCGCATGCGCACCTTCACGAGTTCGTGGGCGTCCAGTGCTTCGTCGAGCGCGCGGAGCACGCCATCTGTGATCCCCGCGTCTCCCACGAACACAGCGGGCCCGAGCCGCTGGGCCTTCCCCCTCAGCTCCCGCCGCTGCCGCCCGGTCATCGCTTCCGTCTCCATGCCCCAAAATCTAGCGCCTCCCGTCGAGAGAGGGGCCGTCAACCAAGGGGCCGGGTTCGATCGTCAACTTATTGGCGACGAAGGCGGCTCGGATGCGTCACCCTGTGCCATACGACCGGGTCCGGATCGGCACCCGCAACCGGGAGGGGAGGGACGATGGCTACTTTCATGGAACGCGCGATCGGAGCTGCACGCCTCGACGTCGCCACCTACGAAGAGGTCGAGGCAGACCCCAGCGCGCTCGGTCAGGCGATGGCGGTCGTCGTGGTCGCGTCGCTCGCGAGCGGCCTCGGCTCGTCGCTCGCAAGCGGCGGTCAGGGCGTCGGTTTGCTCGGCGGCATGGCCTTCAGCGTGGTCGGCTGGTTCGTCTGGGCGCTGGTCACCTACCTCATCGGGACGCGCATCCTTCCCACTCCCGAGACGCGCTGCGATCTCGGCGAGATGCTGCGCACGACCGGTTTCTCGGCCGCACCGGGCACGATCGGGATTCTCGCGTTCCTGCCGCTGATCGGCGGCCTGGTGCTGTTCGTCGCCTGGTTGTGGCAGCTGGCGGCGATGGTCGTCGCCGTCCGACAGGCACTCGACTACACCAGCACGGGTCGTGCCGTCGGCGTCTGCCTGATCGGATTCGCCGCTTACCTGCTGATCGCGATCGTGCTGGCGGGGTTCATGGTCGGCACGGGGATCGCGCCCGCGCCGTAGCGGCGCCCGACGGTCGTCACTCGCTGGGGAGATCGTTCAGGCGGATCTCGAAGGATTCGTTTGTGTCCGTCTAAGCCTCGGGTTAGCCTTGGATTTATTCTGAGGCGGACCTGATGGACGACGATTCGAGGCGTGGCGATTCGAGGCGTGGCGATTCGAGGAGCGGCGGCTCCGGCGCTTCCAGTTCCAGCGCCTCCAAGCCGGCCCCTGCCACCCGCTACCCCACGCCCGACCCGCAGCCGCGCTTCGCCGCGATCGAACGCCGCGTGCTCGAATCCTGGGAGCGGGAGGACACGTTCCGCGCCTCGGTGGATGCCCGGCCCGCCGGTGCCGGCGGGAACAACGAGTTCGTCTTCTACGACGGCCCGCCCTTCGCCAACGGCCTCCCCCACTACGGGCACCTCGTCACCGGCTTCGTGAAGGACATCGTGCCCCGCTATCAGACGATGCGGGGCCGGCGGGTCGAGCGCCGTTTCGGCTGGGATTGCCACGGCCTCCCCGCCGAGATGGCGGCCGAAAAGGAGCTCGGCGTCCAGGGGCGCGCCCAGATCCTCGACTACGGCATCGGCCGCTTCAACGACCACTGTCGCACCTCGGTGATGCGCTACGCGAGCGAGTGGGAACGGTACGTCTCGCGCCAGGCGCGCTGGGTCGACTTCTGGAACGACTACAAGACGATGGACCTCCCCTACATGGAGAGCGTCCTGTGGGCGTTCCAACAGCTCTGGCAGAAGGGGCTGATCTACGAGGGCTTCAAGGTCCTCCCGTATTCGTGGGCCGCCGAGACGCCGCTCTCGAACTTCGAGACTCGCCTCGACGATGCCTTCCGCGAGCGCCAGGACCCGGCGGTGACCGTGCGCTTCCAAGTCGTCGATCCGACGGCCGACGGCGCGACGGAGCTGTGGGCGTGGACGACGACACCCTGGACCCTGCCGTCGAACCTCGCGCTCGCGGTCGGCCCCGAGATCGACTACTCGATCCTGCGTGTCGGAGACCGACGCGTGTTGGTGGCGGAAGCCGCACGCGAGCGCTTCCCGGCCGAACTCGCGGACGCCGAGCGAGTTTCGACCCGCCCGGGAAACGCGTTCGTCGGCCTGCGCTACCGCCCGCTGTTCCCGTACTTCGCCGGGACCGCAGACGAGAGCGACCACGCCTTCCACGTGCTCGCCGCGGATTTCGTCGCCACCGACGAGGGCACCGGTGTCGTGCACCTGGCCCCGGGCTTCGGCGAGGACGATCTGCGCATCTGCCAGGCCCACGGCATCCCGGTCGTCGTGCCGGTCGACGACACCGGTCGCTTCACCACGGCCGTTCCGGACTGGGCGGGACATCTCGTCTTCGACGCCAACCCGGAGATCATCCGCACGCTCAAACAGCGAGGGGAACTGGTCCGGCACGAGACCATCGTCCACAACTATCCGCACTGCTGGCGCACCGACACGCCGCTGATCTACCGCGCGATGTCGTCGTGGTACGTACGGGTCTCCGAGTTCGCCCCGCGCATGCAGGAGCTGAACCAACGGATCCGCTGGATCCCCGAGCACATCCGCGACGGCCGCTTCGGCAAGTGGCTCGAGGGCGCGCAGGACTGGAGCATCTCGCGCAATCGCTTCTGGGGCTCGCCGATCCCGGTCTGGCGCAGCGACGACCCGGCGTATCCGCGCACCGACGTGTATGGCAGTCTGGACGAGCTCGAACGCGACTTCGGCGTCCGCCCCACGGACCTGCACCGCCCGCACATCGACGATCTGGTGCGCCCGAACCCCGACGACCCGACCGGTCAGAGCACGATGCGGCGTGTACCCGAGGTCCTCGACGTGTGGTTCGATTCGGGTTCGATGCCCTTCGCGCAAGTCCACTACCCGTTCGAGAATCGGGAATGGTTCGAACACCACTTTCCGGCGGACTTCATCGTCGAGTACGTGGCCCAGACCCGCGGCTGGTTCTACACGCTGATGGTGCTGTCCACCTCACTCTTCGATCGGCCGCCGTTCGAGACCTGCATCTGCCACGGCGTGATCCTGCACGAGAGCGGCAAGAAGCTCAGCAAGCGGTTGCGCAACTACTCGGACCCGATCGAGATCATGGATACGCTCGGCGCCGATGCGCTGCGCTGGTATCTCGTCGCCTCGCCGGTGCTGCGCGGGCTCGACCTGCGTCTCGACGAGAAAGGCATCGCCGAAGTCGTCCGCAGCGTTCTCCTCCCGTTCTGGAACGCGTACTCGTTCTTCTGTCTGTATGCGAATGCGGACGAGTGCGAAGCCCGACTGCGCACCGATGCGACGGGCTTGCTGGATCGGTATGTACTCGCCAAGACCCGCGAGCTGGTCGAAACGGTCACCGCGCGCATGGACGCCTACGATCTCGGTGGCGCGTGCGGCGCCGTCCTCGGCTTCCTCGATGCACTCACCAACTGGTACATCCGCCGCAGCCGCGAGCGCTTCTGGCGTCACGGCATGGACGACGACAAACGCGACGCCTACGACACGCTCTACACCGTGCTCGTAACGCTCGCGAAGGTCGTCGCGCCGCTGCTGCCGTTCCTGTCCGAGGAAATCTTCCGCGGCCTCACCGGCGAGCGCAGCGTGCACCTGGCGGAGTGGCCGGACGCCGAGACGCTGCCCGCGGATGCCAAGCTCGTCGCGGAAATGGATCGTGTGCGCGACGCCTGCTCGGCCGCTCGGACGCTGCGCGAACGCGAGAACATCCGCGTCCGCCAACCGCTGGCTTCGCTGACGCTCGCGGGCCGCGGCGTCGCCGACCTCACGCCTTACGCCGAGCTGCTCCGCGACGAAGTCAACGTCAAGGAGCTGCGCATCGCCGACGCGATCGAGGAGTGGGCGAGCTTCCAGTTGCGCGTCGATTCGCGCGCTCTCGGACCGCGTCTCGGTCCCGCGATGAAGACCGTGCTGGCGGCGGCGAAGCAGGGCGCCTGGCAGCGCCGCGCGGACGCTTCGATCGAGATCGCCGGGCATCGGCTCGCCCCCGACGAGGTCCAGCTCCGGCTCGTCCCGCACGCGGGCGTCGCCTGCGAACCGCTCGCCACTCAGGACGCGATTGCCGTGCTGGACCTCGAACTCACGGAGGCGCTCGTGCACGAGGGTCTGGCGCGAGACGTCGTGCGCGGCATCCAGCAGGCCCGCAAGGAAGCGGGCCTGCACGTCTCGGACACGATCCGGATCGCGCTGGTGGCCCCGAAGACCTGGCGCGCCGCGATCGATCGACACCGGGATTGGATCGGACAGCAGACGCTCGCCCACAGCATCGATCTGGTCGATGCCATCGGCGACGAAAGTTGGTCTCGGTCGCGATCGGAGTTCGGCGATCAGAGCCTCGAGATCGGCGTCGCCCGCACCTCTCGCGCCGACGACTCCCACCCACTCGGAGAAGGAGCGCCTCCGTGAGCCAGTACTACGCCCCGAGCATGCGTCTATACCTCGAGCAGCTAGTCGACTGGGAAGGCATCCTGCGTCTCCGCGACGGCGGCAGTCCGGACGTCGAGTCCGAGATCGGCGCGTTCCGGAGCGTGCTCGAAACCACGGCCGCGCTGGCCGAGAGCTTCGAGCGGGGAGCGCGCGAGGCGTGGGACGCCGAAGCCGAGCTCACCGACGACGGCGGCGCACAGCCGCCCGCCCACATCCGCGCTGCCTACGAGCAGCTCCGAGAAGCCGGTCTCGTGTCTTTGATGGTTCCGGATGCCTACGGCGGCGCAGCGCTCCCGGGTCTGCTGAATGGCTTCTACCTCGAGATGATTTCCCGGGCCGACACCAGTCTGATGACGGTCGTCGGGTTGCAGGCGGGAGTCGCAGGCGACATCGAAAAGTACGGCGATGACGCGCTCAAGGAGCAGTGGTTGCCACGCTTCGCCAACGGCGAGGTGCAGGGCGCCATGGACCTCACCGAGCCCGAAGCCGGCAGCGACCTCGGCGGCATCACCACCCGTTCCACCGAGCAGCCCGACGGAAGCGTTCGCGTGGACGGCGCGAAGATCTTCATCACCAACGGAGGGGCGGAGGTCCACTTGGTCCTCGCGCGCGATGCGTCTCATTTCGACGAGTCGAAGGGGACGACGAATGGCCTGTCGCTGGTGCTCGTACCCCGACATCTCGAGGACGGCTCGCGCAACGGGATCCGCGTGGCGCGGCTCGAGAAGAAGCTCGGGATCCACGGATCGCCCACCTGCGAGGTGGTCTTCGAGAACGCCGTCGGCTGGCGGCTCGGCCAGAAGGGCCAGGGCTTCCGCGCGATGCTCGACTTGATGAACAACGCGCGGCTCGGCGTGGCCGCGCAGGCCATCGGCGTCGCAGCGGCAGCGCTCGCCGACGCGCACCGCTACGCCCAGGAACGCGAGCAGTTCGGGCAGCCGATCGCACAGCAGCCGCTGGTGCTCGCGATGCTCGGCAAGATGCACGTCAACATCGAGGCCGCCCGCGCGATCCTCTACCACACCTTCGCGCTGGTCGACTGCAACCTGGCCCGCGAGGCTGCCCTGACGCGCGGCGACCTATCGCCCGCCGAGGCCGAAAAGGTCCGCGAAGCCGTCGAGCGCGACGTCGTGCGCGTGCGCTTGCTGACCCCCCTTTGCAAGTACTACGCGACCGAGATCTGCCACGACGTCACGCGCGATGCGATGCAGGTCTTCGGGGGCATCGGCTACACGATGGATGCCGATGTCGCCAAGCTCCACGCCGACAGCCTGATCATGACCGTCTACGAGGGCACCAGCGAGATCCAGGCCTCCTTCGCGCTGCGCGAGATGGGCAAGGGCGCACTCGCGATCGTGGTGGCCGAGCTGCGCAACGAACTCGGCGCGATGGCCGGCGATGCCGAGCGCGGCGAACTCGCCAAGCTCGTCAACGCCACGGTCAGCGCGATCGAGGAGTGCGCGCTCGTGCTGTTCTCGGATCTCCGCTACGCGCTGCTGCGCGCGAAGATGATCGCCGAGATGGCCATCAACGTGATCGCGGCGACGGAGTTGCTGCGCCAGGCTCGCGCCGACCCCACCCGCATCGATCTCGCGGAATCGTTCGTCCGGAGGCGCATGCTCGAGACCGAAGGAATGGCGCGCCGCATCCGCGAGAACCACGAAGGCCGCGTCGAGCGCGACGAGCGAATCCTCACGGGCTACGCGGAGGCGAACGGCTGACGTCGCCGCCCGTCTCCCCGCCGCGGGCGCGGCGCCGGAGATCAGCTCAGCAGCTCGTGCAGATCCTCGGTAGAGAGAGTGCCGAGCCAGCTCCGCTCGCTCGCGCCGAGCACCGCGTCGGCCAGCTCGCGCTTCTGCTGCTGGAGCGAGAGCATCTTCTCCTCGACGGTGTCGCGCGCGACCAGCCGGTACGCGAAGACGGGGCGCGGCTGCCCGATGCGATGGGATCGGTCGATGGCTTGTGCCTCGACGGCGGGGTTCCACCAGGGATCGAGCAGGAACACGTAATCGGCGGCCGTCAGGTTGAGTCCGGTCCCGCCGGCCTTGAGGCTCACGAGAAAGAGCCGGCAAGCTGGATCCTGCTGGAATCGTTCGATCCGCGCAGGGCGATCGCGGGTCCGACCGTCGAGGTAGGCGTAGTCGATCCGCCGTGCCTCGACGCCTTCCCGGACGAGCGCGAGCAGGCGCGTGAACTGGGAGAAAACGAGCGCTTTGTGCCCTTCTTCGAGCACCTCCTCGAGCTGCTCGAAGAGCGTCGTGAGCTTCGCACTCGGCTCACCGGCCCGCTCCCGATCGATCAGCGCTGGGTGACAAGCCGCTTGGCGGAGGCGCAGGAGAGCCTCGAGCACGTGGATCTTCGAGCGGCCGATTCCCACGCGCGCGACCCGCTCCGACAACTGCAGTCGATAGTGGCGGCGAAGCTCGTCGTAGTGACGGCGTTGCGCAGGCAAGAGGTCACAGAGAATCATCTGCTCCGTCTTCGCCGGCAGCTCGCCCAGCACCTCGGACTTGGTGCGACGCAGCAGAAACGGTCGCAGCACCCGCGCTAGCACTTCCATCTGCTCGAGCACACGGATGTCCGTCAGCAGCGACGCGAATCCGCGAGCGCGGCCGAGCATCCCGGGATTCAGGAACTCGAACAGCGATTCCAGCTCGCCCAGGTGATTCTCGAGTGGCGTCCCGGTCAGCGCGAGTCGATGTTGCGCACGCAGCGAGCGTGCGGCCCTCGCCGTGTGCGACCCCCGATTCTTGATCGCCTGCGCTTCATCGAGGATCGCGTAGTCGAAACGCAGCTTGCGCAGCGCGTCGATGTCCTGGCGCAGGGTCCCGTAGGTCGTCACGACGAGATCGGCGTCGCGGAAGCCGGCGCGGAGTTCCGCGCGGGCAGCGCCGTCGTAGCGCAGGACGCGCAGCGTGGGGACGAATCGCCGGGCTTCCTCGATCCAGCCGTGCAGCACGCTGCGCGGCGCAACGACCAGCGAAGGCCGCCGAACCCGGCGTCGCCCTGCGCTGCCACGGCGATTCGCCCGGGTGGCCAGATGCGCCAGCACCTGGACCGTCTTCCCCAGTCCCATGTCGTCGGCCAAACAGCCCCCGACAGCGAAGCGCTCGAGAAAGGCGAGCCAGCCGAGGCCGAAACGCTGGTACTCGCGAAGCGTCCCGCGGAAGCTGTCCGGTTCGTGGACCGGTTCGATCCCTGAAAAGGATGCGAGCCGGCGGCGCAGCGCCGAGAAGCGCCGGTCTGCGCGTACCTCGTCCTGTGCGGCGAGCAGCGCATCCAGCAGACTTGCCTGGGACCCGCGAAAGCGCAGGCGATCGTCCTCCGCTTCTGCCACTCCGGCCAGAGCCGCCGAACGCTCGAGCCACGCGCGCGGCAGGAGTCCGCGGCTTCCGTCGGCGAGAGACACGAAGCGTTCGCCGGCGCGAGCCGCAGCGAGCAATGCCGGAAACGGCGCGATCTCCGCGCCGAATGCGATGCCGCCATCGAGGTCGAAATAGTCGATCCCCGATCGGACTCGGGCCGTCGAGCGACCGGGCGCGCGCAGAGGAGCCGCATCCACCTCGAGCGTCCAGCCCTTCGCCAGCAACTCGCGGGCCGCCGACTCGAAGCTGGCGATGGCGAGGCGGACCGCGCCGGTCGGATGCTGGCCGGCGCGCGTCGGGTCGCTCGCCAAATCGCTTCGGAACCCGAGCGCATCGAGGATCGCGAGTGCGTGCGCCTCGGCGTCGGCATCGCGCCGCAGCAGCCTCCGGGATGCCGCGTCGGCGATGTGACGGGTCACGGCGTCGCACCGCAGCCAGGACGCGCCATAGCGGAAATCGAGCTTCGCCTCGACGTCGCGGTCCCCGGAATCGATGGCGGCAAAGCGCAGTCGCGGAGTCGGCGCGACGGAGGCCTCGCGGTACGGCACCTCGGCGCCGAGATCGAGGGGAAGCAGCCGGGACAGTCCCGCCATCTGCGCGATCGCTTCGTCGAGATGCGTCGCCGGGATGCGCAGCGGCTCCCGGCACAGCTCTCGCCACGGTCCGATGTCGCCGCCGACGTCGGCCCGCGCGAGGATCGTCCCGTGGATCAGGAAGCCGGCCGGCATCACGTAGGACGGCTGCTCGATGTCCAGTGTCTCGTCACCGCGCGCGAAGCGACCGCGCAGCTCATAGTCCGGATCACTTCCGGCGTCCGTGCGCCTCAGCTCGACACGAAGCTGCCACGGCAGGCCCTCGTCGAGTCCGAGCCAACACGGATCCGCGTCACTCGAGCGGCCGCGTTCGTTTCTCTCCGCGGTCATTCCCAGCCGACAGGTCGCGGCCAAGTGCGCCAGCAACGGATCCGCGAGGGCGACGGGGATCTCAACGGACGAAGCGAGTACCACGCGCCCGGAGGCGCCGGAATAGCGGGCGTTCCGATAGCCGCCGAGAGCCGCGTGCGCCTGCACCAACTGCAGGAGTTGCGCCAGCAACGCGGACTCTCGCGCGTTCGGTGCGCGCGGGATGTCTTCCGGCGAGAGCTGCGCCGTCCGGAATCCCCGGGGCGTGCGCTCCCCCGAGCCGACCAGGTTCGGCGACCACCGCGCAAAGTGGATCTCGATCTGCCCCGCAGCACTCAGGCGATCGCGATCGAGGAGGTAGAGAAGAGGCCCCCCTTCGAAGCCGCCGTCGAACCGAGGAGTCGACTCCGCTTCCAGACTCGCGTACCACGGCCGAGCCGAGGCGACGGCGGGAAGCCGCGATCGCCAGAACGCATGCCGCCCCCCTTCGCGTCGGGTTGCGAGCGCGCGCCGCGGGATCGCGTCGTGGAACTCATGCGGTAAGCGCTTCGCGCTGGGCATCGCCGGAGTGTTCGCGAGTGCAGCAGCCGTGACAAGGGCGGAGGACCAGGAGGTCAAGGCAACTCGGCGACGCCGAGTGCGCCTTCACCGCGCGCGACTCGGGGATGGCGACGCCAACCGCACCGCTCGAGCGAGCTCTCGATGCGGCCCGACGACGAATCGATCGACACCGGGTCCGACCCGACGGACTCGCGCATGCCACGCCAGAAGAGCTCCCAGTACGGAGACGACGAGCGCGATCGCCAGCGCGCGAGCCAGGCCGGAATCGGGAACACCCCCGCGGTCGCCGAGCGTCCAGATGCCAGCACCGAGTGCGGGGGGAGCCCCACCGTCGCGCTCGAGACGCAGCCCGGACACGCTGACGATGCCACGTCCGAGCATTCCGACGTTCAGCTCGAGACGAAGCGGCTTCGCACCGCCCGCGCCGAGTGCCACCGGGAGTTCGAAGCTGCGGCGTTCTGTGGTCCCCGCGAGCCGAAGGTCCGGTCCGTCCCGATCGAGGGTCCGCTCGACCGATCGGGTGCCGTTGGGATAGATCGTCCAGAGCTCGATCCACGCCTCGGACTCGACGTCGAAGCTCTCGATCCTCCCGACCACGCGAGCGCCGCTGCCGCCGATGGGAGGCGCTTCGATCACGAGCAGCGGTGTGTGCGACGGACCGTCCAGCCCCATCACGTCGGCCGCTTCGTCGGCAATGACTTCGCCGATCGCGATCTGGTCGCCGGCAACCTGGATCGGCGCCTCCGCAGCGGCCGAGGCCATGGAGAAGAGAAGCAGGAAGCTGCCGACGAACGAGGGGGTCGCGCGCATGGTTTCAGTCCTCAGATGACGTTTCGACATCTGGAGCTGCCGGCTTGAGGCTCTTCCCCCGCATCTCATGCGCTCGACACGCGCGCGCAAGGACCCGGAGCGCGACGGGCAGGAACCCGCTCCATCCGGTCGCCTCCACTGGGATCTGCGCTGCGCCTACCGACTCCGCTCCGAGAAGGCGCGTGAATCCTGGAGGACCGGCCGGCTCCCGAAACATGCAGACGTGTCGATTGTAAACACTTTAAGATGTACAAAGTGCCAGCGCTCCCCTGCGGCTCGCCTCGGCGAGCCACGCGAAGCCCTCCGCCGGAACCTTGGAGTCTTTCTCTCCACCCAGGCCGCGCATCCGCAGGTCGTTCCAGCGGCAAGAGGGCAAGTCATACCCCATTCGGCGGGGCGGCCGCGGTCTCGAGCGTCCGGCGAGTGGCGGCATGGCGAGCCGCCAGCTCGGCGCAGTCGCTCGCGATCGGAGTCGGGTCGAGGGCACCTGCGAGGACTTCGTCGGCGTGGCCTCGAAGCACCTCCGCATGGGACCTCGTCCGTGCCTTTGGCGCAATCGCCGTCAGTGTATCGAGCAGCCGAATCGCCACGGCGACATGGCCGATACCTGCCTGGCGGATCTGCTTCAACGCGGCATCGGCAACTCCTTCGAACGTCAGCGCGTCGAGCAACAGCCGCAGTCTTCCGTCGGCGCCTCGCCGCTCCGGGGTCGGCATACCGCTGATCGCGAGACGGGCGAGTGCCACGCCGTGCCAGTCGATGCAGTTCATGGCAGTAAACGGATCGTTGATCCCAGGGGAGAGCGCGAAGCGCGACCTCGACGAGCGGGCGGACGGAGTACTCGAGATCCTGTTCCTCCGTCGGCTGACGACCGATCAGGAACACACGACGGATCCCGTCGAGATCCCTGTCTACGAGGCATCCCTCGGGCTCGATCCGCACCAGCTCAGCATCGGTGTGCACGAAGTCGCCGGCGCGAAAGGGCACCTGAATGACGGCATCGCGCGCCTCCGCCAACTCCATCAGGTGCGAGTAGTCGATCACCTGCACGTACCCGCTGCAATCGCTCGGCACCAAGTCGCCATGCTCATGTCTTCACGAGTGCAATCTCCCTCGGCTGGCTCTCCCGTGGGCTCGGGCTAGGCTTTGTCCGGATTGGGATCGTGGTGCGTTGTGCGCCCAGTCTTTTCCGGGATGACGCCGACGAGCCGGGTCTCGGCGATGTCTCTCCGCATACTGGCGGATCCGGGAGGGGTTGATGGTCGCGATCGCTTCGATTCTCACCGGCGTCGTGGTGGCTCTGGGGTGGTTGTACTTTGGCCGCGGCTATGTCGCGTGGACATCGGCCGCGGCGGTCCTGCTGCTGGCCGCATGGGGTGCCGCGGAGTCTGGCTTCCTGCTCGTGCCCGCAGCGATCCTCGTGGCCGCTGCTGCGATCGTCTTCGGGATTCCGTCGCTCCGCCGCTCTCTGGTGACCGCACGGGTGATGCCGATCATCGCGCGCATCCTGCCGAGTATGGGAGAGACCGAACGCATCGCGCTCGAGGCCGGTACGGTGGGCTTCGACGGCCAGCTCTTCTCCGGCAATCCGGACTGGCAGGCACTGCTCGCATTCCGGCCGAAGCCGCTGTCCGATCGCGAGCAGGCGTTCCTCGAGGGACCGGTCGAGCAGCTGTGCGCGATGACCGACGAATGGGAGATCTCGCAGACCGGAGACCTGTCGCCGGAGGTCTGGGCGTTCCTGAAGGAACATCGCTTCTTCGGGATGATTCTTCCGGAAGAGCACGGCGGACTCGGCTTCTCGGCCGCAGCGCACTCGGCGGTCGTGACCAAGCTCGCGAGCCGCAGCATCACCGCGGCCGTCACCGTGATGGTCCCGAACTCGCTGGGACCCGGCGAGTTGCTGATGCACTACGGCACCGACGAGCAGAAGAACCGCCATCTTCCGCGTCTCGCCAGCGGCGAGGAGATCCCGTGCTTCGCGCTAACCGGACCCGAAGCCGGCAGCGACGCAGCCGCGACGCAGAGTGAAGGAATCGTGTGCCGGGGCACCTTCGAGGGGCGTGAGGTCCTCGGCATGCGTTTGTCCTGGCGCAAGCGCTACATCACACTCGGACCCGTCGCGACGCTGATCGGGCTCGCATTTCGGCTGCGCGACCCCGATCACCTGCTCGGCGAGCAGGAGGATCTGGGCATCACGTGCGCGCTGGTTCCGGCATCGCTGCCGGGGATCCGGATCGGCGACCGGCACGACCCGCTCGGCATTCCGTTCCAGAATGGTCCCAACACGGGGACGGACGTCTTCGTTCCGCTCGACGCCATCATCGGCGGACCCGACATGGCCGGCCAGGGCTGGCGGATGTTGATGGAGACGCTCGCGGTCGGACGCTCGATCTCGTTGCCAGGCGTCTCCGTCGGCGGCGCCCAGCTCGCGACACGCGTCGTCAGCGCCTACGCGATGGTGCGCGAGCAGTTCGACACACCGATCGGACGCTTCGAAGGCGTCGAGGAGCCGCTCGCGCGGATCGGCGGTCTCACCTACCTGATGAGCGCGACGCGAACGCTGACGGCAGGCTGGGTCGACGCGGGCGAGCGGCCCGCCGTGCTGTCGGCGATCGCCAAGGCGTACCTCACCGAGGCCATGCGCGACGTCGTGAACGACGCGATGGACATTCGCGCCGGCGCCGCGATCATGCGCGGCCCCCGCAACATTCTCGCGCGGGCCTACCAGGCGGCACCGATCGGAATCACCGTCGAAGGCGCCAACATCCTGACGCGTTCGATGATCATCTACGGGCAGGGAGCGATCCGCTGTCATCCGTTCGCCCAGAAGGAGATGGCAGCCGGAGCGGCCGATGACCTGGAAGCGTTCGACGGCGCGCTCTGGGGGCACGTGGGATTCGTCGCGAGCAACGCGGCGCGCGCGCTGCTGCTCGGCATCACCGCCGGTCGGCTCGTTCGTCCTCCCCTCCCGGGTCCGGTCGGGCGCTGCTTCGGACGGCTGACGCGTTGGAGCGCCGCGTTCGCGCTGGTCTCGGACGCGGCGATGGGGACGCTGGGCGGCACGTTGAAGCGACGGGAGAAGATCACCGGTCGTCTCGCCGACGCCCTCGCGTGGATGTATCTCGCCTCCGCGGCCCTCGAGAGGTTCGCGCTCGACGGGCAGCCCGAGCGAGACGTCCCGTTCGTCCGCTGGAGCTGTGCTCACGCGGAGCAGGAGATCGAGCGCGCGCTGCAAGGCGTCCTCGACCACTTGCCGGCGCGCGCCGCGGCCTGGGCGCTGCGACCGCTGGTCTTCCCGCTCGGCGTGTCCGGACGCGGGCCCGACGACGCACTCGGCGCCGAGGTCGCATCGGCGCTGCTCGACGACCCCGCAGCGCGCCTCGCCCTGACGCGGGACATCTACGTCCCGCCGATCGAAGAAGCGGGCCTGGGGCGGCTGGAAGGCGCGCTGGCCAAAGCGCGGCATGCGCTCGAGGTGGAGGCGCGCATCCGGCGCGCGGTCCGCGATGGTCGCATCGATCACGCGCCCGGCGAGCGGCTCGCCGATCTGGCGCTCGACGCCGGCGTGATCGACGCCGACGAACACAAGTGCCTGCACGACGCCGACGAGGCGCGCGACGAGGTGATCGAGGTCGACGCGTTCTCGCCGGAGCACTTCGCGACGCTCCGCCACTGAACGGCGCCCGGCGGCGCGGACGGGGATCCCTGCCGGCCGCGTTATGCTCCTTCGCTGCGATGTCGATTCCTGATCCGACCTCTCCGGGACCGGCGATGCGGGTGCGCGTGCTCGGCTCCGCCGCCGGCGGCGGACTCCCGCAATGGAACTGCGGCTGCTCGCTGTGTGTCCGCGCGCGTGCCGGAGATCCGGCGGTCCCGCCGCGTTCGCAGCCGTCCTTGGCCGTATCGCTCGACGGGGAACGTTGGTCGCTCGTGAACGCGAGCCCCGATGTCCGCGACCAGGTCGCGCGCTTCCCGGGCCTGCACCCGCGACCGGGGACGCGGGACGTCCCGCTGGATACGGTCGTCGTCACGAACCCGGATCTCGATCATGTGCTCGGATTGCTGGTGTTGCGCGAGGCACTGCCCTACCGGATCGTTTCCACGCCCTTCGTGCGCGACCTGGTGCTCGATCACAATGCCATGCATCGCTTGCTCGAGCCGGCCTGGGGCGTCGCGAAGCTCGACCAGGCGATCGGCCTCGACCGCGACGGACAGCTCGAGGCGCGGCTCTTCCCGATTCCCGGCAAGGTTCCGACGTGGGCGGCCAAGCTGGCCGCGAATCACGCCGAGGCGACGGCCGGCCTGCGCCTCACCGATCTGCGGACCGGACGCAGGCTCGTGTATGCGCCAGGGGTCCAGGCACTGGGACCGGCCACGCTCGCCGAGTTCGAGTCCGCGGACGTCGTCTTCACCGACGGGACCTTCTTCCGAGCCGACGAACTCGCACGCCTGCGCCCGGGTGCGCCGGATGCTTTCACGATGGGCCACGCACCGGTGAGCGGCGGACGGGGGACGCTCCAGCACCTGGCCGGTTTGCGCGCGCGCGTCTTCTACACCCACATCAACAACTCGAACCCGCTGCTGGACGGGAGTTCCGAGGAGTCTGCAGAGGTGAGGCGGGCCGGCCTGGAGATCGCGAGCGACGGACTGGAGCTTTCGCTGTGAGCACTGCGCCGTGGGATGCTGCCGAGCTGGAGACCCGCCTGCGCGCGGTGGGGAGCGCGCGCTACCACCACAAGCATCCCTTTCATACACGCATGCACGAAGGCGCCCTCTCGCGCGCAGAACTCCAGTCGTGGGTACGCAACCGCTACTACTACCAGACGCGGATTCCGCGCAAAGACTCGGTGATCCTCGGGAAGACCGACGATGCGACGTTCCGGCGCGAGTGGGTGCAACGCCTGCACGATCACGACGGTCGCGCGCCGGGCGAAGGCGGACTCGAACTGTGGCTGCGGCTCGCCGAGGCCGTGGGACTCGAACGCGACGACGTCGAACGCCTCGAACACGTCCTGCCGGGCGTGCGGCGAGCCTGTGATGCCTACGTGGAGTTCGTCGAGGAAGCCGACCTGCTGACCGCCGTGGCTGCGTCGCTGACGGAACTGTTCGCGGGCGAAATCATGGCCACGCGCATCGCGGCGTTCGAAAGCCACTATCCGTGGGTTTCACCGGAGGGACTCGACTACTTCCGCAACCGGACGCGGCAGGCGCCGCGCGACGCAGCGTTCGGCCTGCACTTCGTCCAGCAGCGGGCGCGCACGAGAGAGGACCAGGAGCACTGCATCGCCGCCGTCGAGCGCAAGTGCGAGATCCTCTGGTCGCTGCTCGATGCCGTGGAAGCAGCGCACCGACGACCGGTCCTGTCTTCCCACGTGTTGCTGCGAGCCGACGAAGAACGGCCCGGCGGTCAGCTCGCCGTCCTCTCCGAGCGCGCCGTCCGATTGAATCCGGCGGGCACCGAGATTCTCGCGCTCTGCGACGGCGAGCGCTCCGCCGACGAGATCGCTCGCCAACTCGCGGCGCGCCATGCCGACGAGCCGCAGGTCTTCGAGGACGTCCACGACTTCCTCGGAGAAATGGCGCGCCTCGGCGTCGTCGAGCCGCGGACCTGAGCGCGGATGCCGGGGCCCCGCCCGTGGAATCTCATCGCGGAACTCAGCTACCGCTGCCCGCTGCGCTGTCCGTACTGCTCGAATCCACTCGAGTGGGCCTCGATCCGCGACGGCCTCGACGCCGCGGCGTGGGCACGCGTGTTCGGAGACGCCGCGAAGCTCGGCTGCGTACACGTCGGTCTGACCGGCGGCGAGCCGAGCGTCCGGCGCGACCTGGATGCCATCGTCGCCTCGGCCGGCGCCGCCGGCCTCTATGTCCATCTCGTCACGTCCGGTCTGCCCCTCGATCCCGCGGCGCTTCCGGCATTGCGCGACGCCGGCCTGCGCAGCGTGCAGCTCTCGATCCAGGACGCCGAGCCCGACGCATCGGATGCGATTGCCGGCACGGCGAGCTTTGCGCGAAAGCTCGCGGTCGCCCGCGCGGTGCGCGTCGCCAGCCTCTCGCTGACGATCAACGTCGTCCTGCATCGCCGCAATCTCGACCGCGTGACGGCGCTGATCGAGCTCGCGCGCGAGCTCGATGCGGATCGCCTGGAGCTCGCCCACGTGCAGTACGACGGATGGGCCCTGCCGAATCGCCGTGCGCTGCTTCCGACACCGCAGCAGGTCGAGCGCGCCGGACGAACCGTGCGCGAGGAACGGACGCGAGCAGCGCGGCCCGAGATCCTGCTGGTGCTACCGGACTGGTTCGCCGGCCGCCCGAAGCCGTGCATGGGCGGTTGGGGACGCAAACTGCTCGTCGTCGCGCCGGACGGGCTGGTGCTGCCGTGCCACGCCGCTCGCGATCTCCCGGATCTCGAGTTCTGGAAGGTCGGGGAGCACGATCTGCGCGCGTGCTGGGAGGACGCGCCGGGCATGAACGCGTTCCGCGGGGAGGACTGGATGGCGGAGCCGTGCCGCACGTGTCCGGAACGCCACCGGGACTTCGGCGGCTGCCGCTGCCAGGCGTTCCGCTGGACCGGCGATCCCGCGAATCCCGATCCCACGTGCGCCCTGGTTCCGCATCACGAGACGCTCGTCGCCGAGCGCGAGTCGGTGTCTGCGGAGGCGGCCCCGCTCGTCTACCGCGGACCTCGGGGCGCGTAGACGCGCGCGTCGTTACTGCCCGTGTCCCATCAAGTAGGTATCCGGCATCGCGGCGACGGCATCGCGCACGAGGATGCGGGCCACCAGATCCCCTTCGCACAGCAGCGGCTGCCGCCGGATTCCGGACAGCAGCCCGGACACCGGCGAGCGGATCTCGGCGCTGAGATCGCCGTGGAAACCATCGTAGACGTAGCCGACCAGATCGCCGGCCTGTAGCCACTGGCCGACTTCGAGCCGCGACACGAACCAGCCCGCGTTCTCGGCGATCATCGGAAAGCTCTGCCGAGGACCGAACGAGTGCACGTCTTCCTCGGGTTCCGCGAGCCGGACGCCCACCAGGACACCGGCGCGTTCCAGGAAATCCACCAGTGCCCGAAACAATCGCTCGCAGTGCACGGGCTGGAGACTCCCTGCGTGGCCCGCCTGGAGC
>CAYOHN010000026.1:0-21917 GCA_964403735.1 uncultured Spirochaetales bacterium
TCACTAGATGGCGCGGTTTGACTTTTATCCATCGATAGCCTGACCGCATTGACCCTCGACCGCTTCATGGCCAACCTGATGCGCAAGGCCGCGCGCCGCGTCGCCGAGCAGAAGCCGGACGGCCCCGTCGCGCTCGACGCCGCGTTCGTCTCGGATGCGCTGGGCGCGCCGCCGCACCTGCCGGAGACGGCAGAGCGCACGACGATGCCGGGCGTCGTCGTGGGCCTCGCCCGCACCAACGCGGGCGGCGACATCCTGTTCATCGAAGCGACGGCGATGCCGGGCGGCAAGGACGTGCGCCTCCGGCTCACCGGTCAGCTCGGCGACGTGATGAAGGAATCCGCCGAGACGGCGCTGTCCTGGGTGCGCGCCAACGCCGAATCCCTCGGCCTCACGTCGAAGGCGCTCGAAGCCGGCGAGATCCACCTGCACGTCCCGGCCGGCGCCGTCCCGAAGGACGGCCCCTCGGCCGGCGTCGCACTCGCGACGGCGCTGGTCTCGGTGCTCTCGGGACGCTGCGCCCGCGGCGACGTCGCGATGACCGGCGAGCTCTCACTCCGCGGCCGCGTGCTGCCGGTGGGCGGCATCAAGGACAAGGTCCTCGCCGCGGCACGCGCCGGGATCCAGACGGTGATCCTGCCGAAGCGCAACGAGAAGGACCTGGTGGACGTGCCGGAGGAGGTGCGGGGGGAGCTGGAGATCCGGTTCGCGGAGTCGGTGGAGGACGCGCTGGCGGTCGCGCTGGAACCGGCGGCGCCGTAGTCTTCTCCGTCGCACCGGGCGGGAGCGACCGGACGTGGAGAAGGCCGGAGTGCGGGATAGAGACTCGGGCCGAGGAGTCGAGATGTTCGATCCCGCCAAACCCAACTTCGGCGGTAGCCCGGCATCCCCGTGGCGGTCTTTGCCTTCGCTGCACCCGGCGCAGCAGGAGGGCCCCCCGGCCGTGTCGATCGTGACGCCTTGCCTTTCGTCGCTCGATGCGTTGCTCGCGCTGGCGGCAACGCTCCGCGGCCAATCGCTCCAGTCCTTCGAGTGGTGCCTGGTGCTGGATCGACAGACCTCGCCCGACCGCCTGGCCTCGATCACCAAGTTGGCCGATGAAGATCCCCGGGTGCGGCTGCTCCCGGCCGACGGTCCGTTCGTCGCGGAGTCCGCGTTGGCGGCAGCGCGCACGTGCCGGGCACCTTCCGTCGCGCTGCTCGGACCGAGTGAGCAGATCGAGCCGACGGCGCTCGAGAGCTTGTGCGCGTGCTTGGCCTCCCATGACGAACTCGGCTTCGTGTCCGGGCGTACGGTGGTGCACGGCGAGCGTCACCTCATGCTCGACGGAGAAGACGCCGCACTCGAGGGACCCGACGAAGTGTGTGCCGGCCGTCTCGTGGTGCGCCGAGACCTTCTCGTCGACCTGCTCGACCGCGAACCGGGCGCGGCTCACGCCCGAAGCCATGCGGAGCTGGTTCGATACCTGACCGCATTCGGCGCCCGCGGCGCCACGATTCCCGAGGTCTTTCACTGGATTCCGTGGCGAGAGCCTGCCAGGCCGCACCGCGCGGCGCTGACCGCAGCCGGTCTGCCCTCCGACGTCGCGAGGTCGTCGCGTCCGGGACCCGACGAGGCGCTGGTTGTCAACCCGCTCGTCCCGCGGCGCAAACGCGTCGTGTGCATCGTCCCGTCGCTCTCGGCAGAAGCGTCGGGGCAGATCCTCGCGCAATCGCTCCCACTCCTCGGTCGGCAAGGCTGGCAGATCACCGCCGTCGCACTCCACGATGGGGATCCCGCGGCCGAGCGTACTCTGGGCCGGCTCACTCCGGACATCCATGTCCTCGAGCGCTTCGTGCGGCCCGCGGACTGGCCACGCCATCTTCTCGGCCTCCTGAAATCCCGTCGCCCCGTGATGGTCTTGTTCGACGCGGCGCACCTCCCGAGCTCGCTCACTCGATATGCACGAATGCGCCATCCAGAGGCGTGCTACGTCGCCCTCCACCACGTGGATCCCGACGAACCCGAAAGGCAAGGCCCCTGCCGGCCCGTCGGCGCCGACGACGGCGCCGACGTCGTCCTGTCCACCAGCATGCCACCCGCGCCCGCGGTCTCCTCACCCGAAAGCGTGGCTCCCGCGCGGGTCTCGTTGCCCGTGTGCGCTGACCCACTCGTATGGCGTCCGCGACACGGACCCCGCACGTGGATGCGACCGCAATGGGGCGTGGAGGACGACGTGCCCGTCATCCTCTTCGCCGGCGCACTCCGCGACCGCCGGCGACTCGGGCAGGTGGTCGCCGCCCTGGCCGGCCTCCAGGCGTCCGACGAGCGCTTCTTCGCCGTGATCGCTGGCGACGGCGCCGCGCGTCCATGGCTCGAGCAGGAGCTGAGCCGACGCGGGCTCGGGGAGCGGGTCCGCATCCTCGGCGCGACGCCGCCCGGTGCGCTGCTGCGGACGCTGGCCGCAGTGGATCTCTTCTTCACCCCCTCCCATTCGGGCGTTGCAAGCGTGCTCGTTCAGGCCATGGCGATGGAACTACCCGTCGTCGCATCCGATGTCGACGGACACAGATCGCTGGTCACGCCCGCCTGCGGCCGGCTCGTCGCCGTCGGGCAGGACGAGGGACGGGACTTCGTCGAAGCGCTCCGCGCGCTGGTCAGGGACCCAGAGCTCCGACAGCAGCTCGGACGGCAGGCGCGGCAGCGAGTGCTGCTGTACTTCGCACCCGACCGGCTCCTGCAGCAGCTCGAGTCCGCGTACGCGCTCGTCGCCGATCGCCTCAGGGATGAGCCGACGCCCGCATCGGAGGCGGCCTTGGCCAGCGCGGTGGAGGCGGCCGAGGCGTTCCACGGCCGCGAGCTCCTGCAGCGCCGTGCAGAGCGCTTGCAGCGTGCGGTGACCGAGCTCGAGCGCGATGGTGGGGCGACGCGCGACGAACTCCACGGCATCGAATCTCGACACGCGGAGTTGATCCGGCGCTTCGACGAGCGAGGGCGCGAGCTCGCGGCCCAGCGCGAAGTCGCGGCGACGCACGACGCGGAACGTGCGGCCCTGCGCGATGCCGCGGCGCGCCAGGAGGCCGCAATGCAGGAGATCGCCGCTCGGCTCGACGAGATCACTGGCAAGTACCTTCGTCTCCAACGAGAACGCCGCGCGCTGGCGCGTGAGCTCCGCACGTTGGGCGCGCACTGGTGGAAGCCCCGTGCACTGGCCCGACAGACCGACGAGATCGGGCGTCGCCTCGACCGTCTCGACGGCGGCGAGAGTCCCTCGTGATCTCTGTTGAAGCGACGACCGAGATCGCGATCCGCGCCACGGGACTCAGCAAGGTGTATCCCGTCTACGCGCGACCCGAGGACCGCCTCAAGCAGATGATGTGGCGCGGTCGGCGGCGCTTCTATCGAGAGTTTCCCGCCGTTCGTCACGTCGACCTGTCGATTCCTCGCGGCGAGACCATCGGTATCGTGGGTCGCAATGGCTCGGGGAAGTCGACACTGCTGCGGATGATCTGCGGAACACTCACGCACTCCGCCGGAGATCTCGTCGTGAAGGGACGCGTGGCGCCCATCCTCGCGATCGGCACGGGCTTCAACACGGACTTCACGGGTCGCGAGAACGTCCTCACGAACGCCGCCATTCTCGGCATGACCGACTCCGAGATCCGGAGTCGACTCGATTCGATCGCCGAGTTCGCCGACATCGGTCCTTTCTTCGGCCAGCCGGTAAAGACGTATTCGGCGGGGATGTACTCGCGACTGGCCTTCGCGGTCGCGATCCACTGTGATCCCGAGATTCTCGTGGTGGACGAGGTCCTCGCCGTCGGCGACGAGGCGTTCAATCGCAAGTGCTTCTCGCGGATCGAGGAGCTCAAGCGCTCCGGCTGCACGATCCTGTTTGCGTCGCACTCGCCGAACCTCATCGTCGAGCTCTGTGACCGGGCGCTGCTGATGGAAGGAGGGGAACGCCTACTCACAGCAGATCCGAAGACGGTGATCGGCCGATATCATCGGCTGCTCTACGCTGGGCCCGAGGAGGCGCCGGCCATCCGCGAAGAGATCCGCCGCCTCGACCGTGGCGAGGTCCTGGAACCAAGACCCGTGTCGGCGGTGTCTTCCCGTCAGGCGCCGCCGTCGACCGATGCACGCTTCGACAGCGAGCTTCGCCCCGAGAGCACGATCGAGTACGAATCCAAGGGAGCGCGCATCCGCGACGCGCGTGTCCTGGATCCCGAAGGCCATCGGGTGAACGTCCTGCGTGCGGGTCAACGATACGTCTATGCCTACGACGTGGAGTTCCTCGAGGATGCCTTCGCAGTCCGCTTCGGGATGATGATGAAGCTTCCGACGGGATTCGAACTCGGCGGCCAGACCTCGCATCCGCCGCGGAAGGGGCTCGAGTACGTGGCGGCCGGAACGATTGCGCGGGTGCGCTTCCCGTTCGAAACCCACCTCGCACCCGGGATCTACTTCTTGAACGCCGGCGTATTGGGACTGCGCCACGGGGTCATCGAATACCTGCATCGCGTTCTCGACGCCGAGATCTTTCGCATCGAGCCGCAAGCTCTCGGGCGCGTCACCGGGACGGTGGACCTGAGCGGCGGTGCCGAGCCCAGCGTCGACTTCGTTGCGCGCACACCCCCAAACGCCGCTTCGCGCGACAGCGCAGCGTAGGCGTCCTACTCGAGATAGCCGAGGGCGCGGAGCTGGGCCCGCGTGTCGGCGCCAACCTCGGGCGCTGCCGGCTCGGGGCGTACGTCTGGCTTCGGCCACCACAGTCTGAGCCCGGTGGCGTCCGCGCGCCAACGGTCGGACGACGCGTCCCACCCGTCGAAAGCTGCGACGCGCGTCATCGGCTCAGCGAGGTTTCCCGGCTCGAGGGAAAGCTCGTTCCACTCCGTCGGCAGCGCCGGATCTCCGACGACCCGCCAGCGGATCCCGAGGGAGCCCGGCGCGAGCGTCTCGAAGAGGAACACGGCCTGCTGCCCGGACGCCAGGTCGAATTCCGGCCCAGACTCGGCTTTCCACGACAGGCACTCACACTCAGAGTCGAGCGTCTTGATCCGCGCATGATCTGCCCAGCTGCCGTTCAATCCGCCCACGAGCCTTCCCTGAGATGCGTTGCGTAGTTCCAACCGGAGGCCGCCGTGACGTGAGTCGACGTATTCTCGTGTCGAGCGGCGTAGCGCGCGCGGCGGCACGATGGGGCTGGCGGAAACGGCCGTATCGCCGATGGATGCCGAGTGCAGCTCGCGCCACGGCGCGAGAATCGACACATGGAAGGAATGCCCCCCGTTTCGCTCTGCCAGTCCGCGGTTGGCGGAGGCGGCGTAGGTCCATGCGGGCGCGATCTCCTGGGGTGTCTCGCCCCGCATGTCGGCGAGCAGAGAGCGCCCGTCGACGTCCTTCGGAGGATCGAGACCCAGTGCGTCGAGCAGGCTCGGCATCAGGTCGGCTTGACGGACCTGGTGGCGGACACGGTGTCCGGCGCCAATCCTGTCGGGCAACGCAATGATCAGCGGGACCAACGAGTTCTCGTCCTCGAGAAAGGTGTGACCGGCGCGACCTTCCTCGCCGAGTGCCTCGCCGTGGTCGGACGTTACGACGACCACGGTTCGCTCCGCGACACCGATCGCCGACAGGTGGTCGAGCAGTCGTCCGACCGCCTCGTCCGCCATGGCCACAGCGGACTCGTATTGCGTCCGGACGAGTTCGAGCTCAGCCTCCGTCAGATCCTCCGACCAGTCGAGACTCCCGGCACGCCGCACCTCGAGTCGATCGCCCTCGTAGCGCAGCCCTTCCCAGCCGCGCGTCTGGAGGCGAATTTCGGCGTTCCGCAGCGCTGCTACGCGTTCCGAGGCCAGTTGATCGAACCACGGCTGGCGGCGCCGGTGGGGGTAGTGGACTTCATACGTGTGAAAGAAGAGGAAAAACGGCTCGTCTGCATGACGCGCGAGCCAATCGGACGAACGGTCGAGACCGTTGAGGAGTTCACCGTCGGTCTCGAGGTGCTGCCAATAGGCGAACGTGTCGAATCCCTGATCGAGGGCGAAGCCGGGCCGGAGGTAGCCACCGCCGGTCACGGCGCCCGTCCTCCAGCCCGCGGCTCGCAAGCGCTCGGCAAGCGTCTCGAAGCGGTGCGGCAGCGGCGCGAAGTGGTTCGAGCCATGGGTCACTGCGTCGAGCCCAGTGAACATGGTGGCGTGTGCAGGCAGCGTCCAAGGCGCCGCCGCGATCACCCGCTCGAACAGCGCGGCGTGGTCCGAAGCCCAACGATCGATCCGGGGCGACGTGGGACGCGGATTCCCGTAGCTCGAGAGAGCGTCTGCGCGCAGGGTGTCGAGGCAGATCAGGAGCAGGTTGAGCCGCTCGTCACGCTCCACGGTGTCGACCAGACGCGCATCGCCCCAGAGCGCCAGGCCCTCCGTCGGGTCCGCGTCGCCGCCGATCGTCCGGAACAGGATCCGGGCCCGGCGGTGCTGCTCTGGGAGAGCAACCCGTGCGTCGTGCCAGCGGTTCCCATCACCCCGGCTCGGGTCCAGGACGGACTGCCAGAGGGGCCGTGAGCCGGCCGCATCGGCGATCAGGACTTCGAAGTGGACAGGCGTCGTCACGCCGGGCTGGATGCCGTAGGCGAAGTGCAGCGCGTTGCCTCGCCCTCGCAGCGTCCACGCGAGCTCCGGCAGCGCGATGCGAGCACTGCGAAGCTCCTGGCCCAGGTCGACACGCCAGGCGATGGCCGCCGCACCAGCGAGCGCACTCGGTTCGAGTGTTCTACGCGTCAGGGCGATCTCCCGAAGATGCACCGTCTCCGCCGCCGTACTCGGTCGAAGCTGCAGCTGCGTCACTCGACCGCGCCAACCGGGGTGACTGCGCAGATCGAATCTCCAGCGCCGGCCACCGCCTGCGCGCGACTCGCCGCCCTCGACCACGAGGCGTCGGTCGATGGCGAATGGCTGCTCGGGACCTGCCCAGCGAACCGTCATCTGCCCCGCCTGGGGGTCGCTCGTGACGACGTCCAGCGCGTCCACGTCGTCAGCATCGACCTCGCTGTGCAGCATCAGGCGTGGTCCGCTCCCGTCGGACCTCACGGTGACCGCCGCTGCATCCTCCACCGACATCCGCGCCGGATCGGTCGACACCCATTGTGCGACGTCGCCCTCGCGCTCGAGGTGCCAACGGATGACATCCTCGTGGCGGTACAGCGAGTCGCCCAGTAGGCGATTTTGCGGCTCCTCGGGGATCCAGCGCAACGATTCCGGGCTGTCCTGCCTGCAGCCGTAGATCGCTTCGACACATAAAAATGTGAACAGAAGTCCACGCCATCGGCGCATCCAATCCTCCGCTCCGTCGGCAGAAGTCTCCCGACCGCGAGCCAGTCGATCGCGTCCTGGGCTGTCTGCTCCAACCGAACTCAGCCTCGCGCGGCACGCCCCGCGGAACCCTTTCCATCGGGTAGCGCCGCGATCTGATACACCGTATCGCCATGGAGGGACAGGGTCGTCTGGGCGTTCTGGCTGCGACGAGGCGGGCCCAGCTCGAAGAAGTGGTAACCGTGGGTTTCGAGCAGTGTCAGAGAAGCGCTGGCAGCTTCGAATCCATGCAGCTCCAGCAACAACCGGGGCCGTCGGCTCTCCAGGGTTCGCACCATCCCTTGCAGGACCATGGCCTCGGCGCCTTCCACGTCGATCTTCACCAGATCCGGCGGGCGCAGCGAGTACTCCTCGACCAGATCGTCGAGTCCGACGCTTTCGACCTGGATCTCGTGACCCGTCTTCTGCGCATAGAATCCGGATGGCGCGGCGACTCCGAGGTTCGCATTGCCGTAGTGGATCGTGAACCGCACGGCGCCGCGAACATCCAGCAGTGCAAGAGGCAGGATCTCGGCGTTCGAGACGCCGTTCCGGAGAAGATTCGCCTGCAGGAACGAGACGCAGACAGGGTTCGCCTCGACGCAGTAGACACGTCCTTCGACGCCGACCCGCTCCGCCATCCGCAGCGCGTAGAGGCCGAGATTGGCTCCGACGTCGTAGGCGACGTCGCCGGGCTCCAGGAGCTCGTCGAGTCGATCGAGCGCAGCGTGCTCGGCGCGCTCCAGGACTCGCGCCTCCCAGGCACTCGGCGCCCAAAGCCCCTTTCCGGCGCTCGCCAACGCGGGGCCGGCGGCCGCCCCGGGCCCGCTGTTTTCCACACGCAAGCGGGACGAGACGTGCCCGCGCCGTCCGTCCTCCGTCCTCCACTGCACCACCAGTTGGTAGTCTCCCGGAGCCTCGGGAAGGAACGCGAGCTCCGCGGCCTTCGTCCAGTCGATCGCCGGTTTCGGGAGAAGCAACGGACCATGACGAACGACCAGTCTCACCTCGGTCCTGGGCGCTCTAGAGGTCCAGCAAGTGCACCACACCGCACCAAGCGGCAGGAAAGGGGGAGCGTTCTCGAGCGAAAGCATGAAACGAGCCCCCTGAGACCAAGGGCGCAGATGCTATCGGGAGACCGCGACTCCGGCGACCCGGCATCCAGATTCCGGGGTCGCATCCGCGTCTCGGGCCGGGGTTGGCGGCCCCATCCGCCGCGACTGGGCATCGTCACACAAGTAGGGGCGAGCGGCCGCCGATGCGAAGAGTCGGTGGACGATGGCGGGGCCGGCGGCCGGAAAGAGGACTCAGCCATGACGGGACGCGGATCGACTCGAGCACGAAGTCTTGGTGCGGCGCTCGGTGTGGCCGGTGTGGCGTTGCTTTCGGTCCTTCTTCTCACTCCCGGACGCGCACTCGGTGCCGTGATCTCCGTCCCCGGCGATATCGCCACGCTGCAGGCTGCCATCGCCGCCGTCGCCTCGAACGGCGACGTGATCGAACTCGACGACGGGATCTACCCCGCTGCGACGGAAGCGGAGACTCCCGACGGCCGGTCGGGGTTCTTCATCTCGAATCGCCCGCACGACTTCACGATCCGCGCGGCTGCAGGCGCCACGGTCGTTCTGGATGGAGAGAACCTGCGCCCTGTTCTTCGACTGATGAACTCGAGCTTTGCCGAGGGCGGCAAAGTCACGTTCGAAGGCATCACGTTTCGCCGCGGCCTGTCCCAAACCCTCGGATTGACGGCGGGAGTCACGATCCAGCGCGGCCACGCCCTGTTTCGCGACTGTGTCTTCGACGCCAATCGGACCGAGCAGGCGACGACCGGCGGCGGTGGTGTCCAGGTAGCGCTCGGATCCTCCGTGACCTTCGAACGTTCGATCTGGTCGAATAACTCGAGTCGATTCTTCGGCGGCGGCCTCACGGTCTCGGGCCGTTCGTCAGTGATCATCCGCGACTCGCAGTTCCTCGAAAACCGCAGCAATCCGCCAGGACATCACCCGAGTGCCACGGGCGGGGGCGTGCATGTCGTCGACTCGAGCATCGAGGTGACCCGGACACGCTTCGACGACAATCGAGCCAGCTTCGCAGGCGGCGGCTTCTACGCGCTGGGCACATGGGACGATCCGGGTGGCGGCGTCCAGGCCGCGATCGAGAACAGCACGTTCGTGAACAATCACGTGGTGCCGGATCCGTCCGTGACGCTGACAAACGCCTCCGAAGGCGGAGGCGTCCATGTGGAGGACCTAGTTTCGATCGTCGTCCGGGATAGCCGATTCCTCGCGAACGAAGCCGATATCGGCGGCGGCCTCAACGGCTATCGCGCCGACATCGAGGTCAGGGATTCCGTATTTCGGGGGAATCTGGCTCGCAGTGGTGCTACGAAGGGGACCAAGAGCCTCGGCGGTCAGATCGCAGTGGCGTCGAACGACGTCAACGACGCCTCCACCGGATTCGGAGCCTTCAACCGCCGCAGCACGAACCTATCGGTCGAGGACACTCTCCTCGACGGCTTCTCGGCCGGAGCGTCGGCCGTTGCGGACGTCGGCGGTTGCCTCTTTGCGGTCGGCGATGGGAACCGCGCGTTTGGACTGAACGGCGTCACGCAACAGGGGACGCTGGCGGAGAACCAGGCGATGGTGACGCTGCGGCGTGTCGTGATGCACCACTGCGCCGTTCAGCAGCACGCGGCGGCCGGCTCTGGGACCGGCGGCGGTCTGAGTGCCGGGGTGGCCGACGTTCACCTGGAAGACGTGCTGATTGCCAACTCCGAAGCGCTGGGATCCGACAATACATCGGGCGGCGGCATGGCTCTGACCTCGCACACGCGCGCGGCGCTGACGCGAACCACGTTCGCCGGCAATCGTTCCGTGCGCTTTGGCGGCGCGCTCTTTGCCCAGGGAGCCCACCTCGAGGTCACGGACAGCGCCTTCCTCGGAAATGAGCTGAGCCCCGGGGTCGAAGAACCCTGCTGGCCCTCCTCGACGGGATCGGCGCTGTTCATCACCCCGTTCGACGGTTCCGACGTCCCTCCGGATCAGCCCGCGACGGGCTTCATCGCGGATTCGATCTTCAGCGACAACATCGGGCTCCCCGTCTTCGACGACGACCGACAGCCATCCCCGATCAACGACACGCGGTACGACGGAAACCTCGTCTTCTCTCCCTCGTTCGACGGGGCGTTCTTCAGCAACGTGATCCCCAACTCGGTTCCCCCGTTCTCCGTCTGTCTCGACGCGGAGCAGATGAGTAGCCTGGTCGTGCAGCGGAGCGGCGGATCCAGCTCGCCCAAGTCGATCGTACCGAACGTCGATCTCGTCGCCCCTCCCTCCTACGCGACGCTGCTCGCCGTCCCCTCTCGGATCCTCGCTGCGCATGCCGCTGGCGATCCGCCCTCGTCCGGAACTGCGTGGCTCGGCTACGCGTGGAGCGGGGCCTCGGCGCAGCTCGATGGCGTCACACTCACGGATCGGGCAGGACTGCTCGAGGCGACCAGCGGCGGGCACGAGCTGCAGGTCGACGCGCTGGCACCGGAAGTCGCGTTCCTGGTTCCCGAGCCGCCGCGAGAGGCGACGCTCGCGCTGGCCTTCTGCCTTCTCTACGCGCTTCGGCGAAGAGCGCTCGCCCCCCATCGTGAAGGCCTCTGGCGGGAGGCCCGGGCGGTCATTCCTTCGGTTCGTCGCGTACATAGCCCAGCGCTTCCAGGGCCCGGTGAACATCCTCCGGGACTGCGATCCGGTCCGCCGCGATGCGCGACGCCGCTGCACCCGCGAGATGGGCCTCGAGCTGGCTCGTGAGTGCCGCGACGACCTCGGGATGATCCTTGGAGCGGTCCCGCTGCTCTCCGGGATCATCGCCGAGATGGTAGAGGTGCTGCTCGCCGCGCCGGAGAGACTCGACGAGTTTCCAGCCGTCTTCGCGAAGGATCCCTTGCTGCGAGCCGTCGACGGTATCGAAGTAGACAGCCTCCCGCTTCGTCGCATCTCCGAACAGCGCGGCGAGAAAACTCGCGCCCAGCACGTTCTCGGGAACCGGAAAGCCAACGCACTCCGCGAGCATCGGGAGGAAATCGACGTGCTGAACCAGCCCGCGAACCCTCCCCGGCCGACCCGTTGATTCCCGTCGATCGCGACAGGCTCCGGCAGCGCCTCCCCGCATTTCGGGGAGGGACACCAGCAGCGGAACGCGCACGAGCTCTTCGTAGACCTGCGTATGCAACAGCCTTCCGTGTTCCCGAAACTCTTCCCCGTGATCCGAGGTGACGATGATGATCGTTCGCTCGAGCCGTCCACGGGACTCGAGCGCATCCAGGAGCGCCCCCACTCTGTCGTCGGTGTAGGCGATGCCTGCATCGTACAGATCCGAGGTGTGGCGCAGCGCCTCCGCTGAAACCGGCAGGTTCTCGCGGTTGAGCAGAGCGAGGTACCGAGACGCCCAGACTTTTCCGTTTCCGGCCCGGAAACTCTCTGGAGGGTCTCCCACGAAGCGCTCCGAGAAGGGCTCGGGCGCGTCGTACGGCAGGTGATCCCAGTCCGAGTGGGGGTCGAAGTAGTGGGCGAACAGGAACAGCGGCTCCTCCCCCGAATCATCGATCCACGACAGGATCGCGGCGTTCGTGGCCTCCGCGTCCCGGACGTCGTCGATGTCGTGGGCGAAGTCGTAGTGCCCGAACCCCCTCGAGAAGCCGAACTCCGGCGCCAGGAAGTACGCGTTGACGAAGCCCGCCGTCTGGTACCCCTGGCGCGACAGCAGCTCGGCCAGCGTCGGAATCTCGGCAGAGAGAACGGCTCCCCTCGCGACGAGGCCATGCGTGGCTGGATAGAGACCGGTGAACAGCGAAGCGTGCGAAGAGAGCGTATGGGGTGTCGGCGCGTACGCGCGCTCGAAGACGATCGACTGCTGCGCCAGCTGGGCGAGTCTAGGGGTGGTCTCGCGCGCGTAGCCGTAGGTCATCAGGGAGTCGGCCCTGAGGGTGTCCAGGCTGATCAGCAGCACATCGGGCGGCCGCCAGGGTGAGACCTGCTCCGCCGTCCCACAGGACGTGCCGGCGGCGATCGCTACGATACCGAGTAGGAGACGGTGGATGCGGGCAAGCCTCACGCCTTCGGGCGGTCTTCCCATCGTCGGAACTCCCCCTTCTCTCGTCGATCGGACCCGATGACGAACTAACATCCGCTTTCGGAACTCGCCGGCTCCCTGCAGATCCACGGCGCCAACGCGTCGGAGAGCACCTCGGCCGCCAGCACGTTCCCGGCGGCGTTCCAATGGGCGTCGCTTTCCAGGTAGAGATCCCAGCCGCGCTGCTCCGCGTGCTGGAACGGCGGAAGCAGATCGACGAAATCAATGCCGTGCTCCGTACAGAACTCTGCCAGCAGCCGCTGCGCGCGGGTCCACTCGTACTCCGATGACGCGCGGCCCACGCGCGCGAGGAGCGTCTCTCGGACACGCGGATCCACCTGGACGGCATCAGGATACACGGCCACGAGGAGGCCGATCCCCTGCTCCGACAGCAGATCGCGCATCGCGAGGAGGCTGTCGAAGACGTGACCCTCATGGCGCCGGAAGTGGGCGGCGTTGCTCGGGCGAGCGAACTCCATCCGGCGCTGGAGCCATGCGAGGTAGGCTTCCGAGAGCGGCGGATCGGGCCGCGCTCGCCGCGCGGGCGATGGCGCGACACCTCGGACCCTCTCGACGGCAGCGGGTTTCACGAACTGCTCGCGCTGCCGCGCGTCCACCAGGCTCAGCTCTTTCCACCGCTCCTGGAAGAAGAGCGCAAGTCGGCTCCTCCACACGAGCGGCTGGCCGAACAGAACCCGGTAGAACTCCTGCCCGGGAACAATGTCGGCCGTCGTGCTCCCGACGATGATGCGCATCCGGTCCGGGTCGGCGTCGAAGAAGTCGTTTCCCGTAAAGAACCCGAGCACGACCAGGTCTGGCTGGTACTGCAGCCCGAACTTGCGCAGCACCGCGAGTTCCTGTCCCGTGTGTAGCTGCGGATAACCGGCGTTGATGACCTCGATCCCCCGGTCCGGGAACGCCTCGCGGAGTCTGGTCTCCAGTCGCCCGGCGTAGTTGTCTTCGGGACCGAAGGTCCAGTTGAAGGAGTCGCCGAGCACGAGGATCCGGAAGCTTCCGGGCGAGCGTTCATGGGAATAGTCGCGATCGTTGAAGCCGAACTCGTTGGCCTGGTGCGGGCCGTACTGGGCGTGGGAGCGCACGCGGAAGCCCAGGTCCGGATCGAAGCCGTAGAACGAGCGTCCAAAGAAGGTGTCGTTGAAGGCCAGCAGGATGAACTCGATCGCGAGGAAGGTGACTAGCGCCGTAGCGACGACCTTCGCCAGCGTCGCGGCGACGCGCTTCATCGAGGCCCCCGAGGACAGAGGAACCCGCGAACTCACGGGGAGGATCGAATCTGGCCCAAGTACGCGGCGAGTCGAATTTCGTCGGCCCGACCTCCTGAGGAAGTCGGGCCGACGAGATCAGGTCCGATGGCATCGTGCTACGGGAGAAGCGGGAAGATGCCTCCGCCACCCGCGCCGAGGAACGCAGTCGAGGTGACTGTCACGCCATCGATCAGGCTCAAGCGGATCGTCCCACCGCCCTGCGCGGCGAGGTCCGAGTTTCCGTTCCCATTCAGATCGCCGACGTAACCGAGTGTGTTGCCGCCGGCTCCGACGAAGCCGTTCTGCATCACGGACGCACCGTTGAGCAGCGTAAGGCGGAAGCTCGGGGCGGCGTTGGAGGCGATGTCGGCCTTCCCGTCGTTGTTGAAGTCGCCGATGGCCGTCACCGGGAACGAGCCACCGCCGTTCGGGATGAAGCCCTGACCCATGCTCGAAACCCCAGTCATCAGGTTGATCCGGGTATTGGAGACGCCATCGAAAAAGAGGTCGTCGTTGCCGTCGCCGTCGGCGTCGCCCGTGGCGACGACCAACGTGTTGCCGCCCGACCCGAGGAAGCCCTGGCCGGCACTGGTCGTTCCGTTCAGCAGCGTGACGCGAACGGTCGCTGCGCCACCCGCGATATCGGCGTTGCCGTCGCCATTGAAGTCGCCCACTGCGACCGCCGGGAACGAGCCGCCGCCGTTCGAGATGAAGCCCTGACTCGTGCTCGTCGTCCCGTCCATCAGATTGATGCGGATGTTCGACGCGCCGTTCAGGATGAGATCGGCATTGCCATCGCCGTCGGTGTCAGCCGCGGCATGGAACGTGTTTCCACCCGTCCCGAGGAAGCCCTGGGCGGTGCTGGAAACGCCGTCCATCAGATTGACGCGCAGCTGGGTGCCGGCGCCGTTGGCGAGAATCAGGTCCGCGTTGCCGTCGTTGTTGAGGTCGCCGAGACCGACGAGCGTGTTGCCGCCTGCGCCGACGAAGCCGGTCTCCAGTACCGTCGCGCCGTCCATCAGCTGAATGCGAACGTTGTTGGAGCCCGGATTGAAGACAACGATATCGGCCTTTTCGTCGTTGTTGAGATCGAATCCGAAGAACACCGTGGGACCCGCCGGCCCTGCCCATGCGCCGGTCGCTGCAATCAGGGCAGCCACCATGACGCTCGTTCCGATCACCTTTTGCATCGTCCGACTCCTTCGATGTGTGACGGCGCCTGCCCGAGAGGAGGCCGTCCCTGCTGTTGATCCCGCCCCTGGTTCCAGACGGGGCTCCCCGACCAGAAGAGGTCGACCAGCGAGGCCGACTTCGAGGCGCAAGACTTCTCTCGCCCGGCAGGATCGTACCACACGGGAGGTCCTGTCAATACTCACTTTTCGGCTCCCTATCGGCCAAACGGACTAGATCCCCCCGATTTTCGAGAGTCCCGGCTCGGAGAAGTTGCCTACCGGGTTGGGGGGCCATGGCGACTTGCCCCCGACCGTGGTGACTCGGCTCGCGCCGCGGCAGGGGCTCAGACCCCTCACGTCATCCCCGGCGGGGGCACCCAGCCAAGAGCTTCGAACTGGAGATTCCCGTACTGGCGCCGCTCGCAGTCGCTCCAGCGCGGGCTATTCCGGTACAGGCTCACCATTTCGCTGCAGTCGTACCAGCGGCTCAGGTCATGGGGCGTATCGTACCCCCCCACGTTCGCGCGCACGTCGCGAATCCGCGCCGCCGTTTCGTATGGAATCGGCAAGTAACGGCCGACGACCCGCACGAAACTGTCGGCGAGATTGCTGACGAGCAGCCAGTGATCGGCGTCCCGCGCGCCGAAGTAGTGATCCAGGTGCCAATCGTAACTTTGGGTCTGCGGGTGCTCGATCACGAAGTGGAGATACTCGCGGAACGCCATCTCGCCGAAACAGCGCCCGTTGGCGAACCGCGCGGCCGGATCGTGCCGTTGCATGTGGTGGAAATAGCTGAGCGCCATCTCCGGCAATCGGCGGAGATTGGCGATGACGGCCAGGTGCTCCGACCCGGGGACTCTCTCGTACGCATCCACGAGCGTGCCGTGCTTTCTGCCGTCGCCATGAGGATCGATCAGCCGCCATGGGTGATCCAGCGCCTCGAACATCCGCAGCGTCGCGTCGCCCGCGGTCTTGGGGATGTGCAGCCAGAGGAAGCGATCGGAAACGACCATCGGTCAGGCTTCTTGCCAATGGCGCCAGAAGCCGTGAATCCCCAAGAAACGCTCGAAAAAGCCGGGCCATCCCTCAGGCGACGGGGCGCACTCGTTCTCGCACTCGCCGCCGCGCAACGCGGCGAAATAGCGCCGGAGAACCTGCTCGGTTTCCGCGTCGGCCTCGCCTTCGAGCGTCCGAAAGCTGTTCGTGGCGTGCAGGCGATAGCGATAAAGCGGGCGGGGAACGTAGAGCGGCTCCGTTCGCACCAGCGCACGGAGCAGGAAGTCCCAGTCGTGGCAGTAGCGCAGCGGAGCGAATGGACCGATGGCCTCGTACAGCCTGCGCGAGAACACGAGGTTGCCTGTGCTCACGGCCGCATTTCCACGTAGGCTCGCGAACCCGACCGTCGGAAACCGGTCGATCACGTCCTGGTGCCGTCGCAGACGGAAGCTCTCGGGCGACGATGGACAGGGACGCGAACGCTCGTCGACGAAGACGACCCGACTGAACGCCAGCTCGGAGCCACTTCCGGTCAGGGCCTCGAGCAGCACCCCGAACCGACCGGGAGCGAAGGCGTCATCGGAGTTCAGCAGCGCGATCCAGGCGCCACGAGCCAGTTCCAGGCCCCGGTTGAGCGCCGCGTGCGCCCCCCGATTCGACGCGTGGACCTCGAGCCGGAGCCGTCCCTCGAAGCGATCGGCGAACGCCGGATCGTCGAAGAGGCGTGTCACGATCTCCACGCTTTCGTCACGCGATGCATCGTCGATCACGATGCACTCGAGCGAGGGCCCGTCCTGGACAGCCACGGAGCGGAGCGCCTCTTCAACGTGTGCCGCGTGCCCGAAGCTGGGAACGACGACGCTCATCAGCGGCTCGGGCACGCTTCACTCCTCGCCGGGAATCACGATCTCGGAGTCCGCCATCGCCACCGCGACACGGCCCGCCTCTACCTGCACCATCCCGAGTCGATAGCGCCCCGGAGCGGCCCCTTCGTACCAGACCGAGACCGCGAAGCCGCTGTCGAGCCCGGCGTCGACGCCCGAGGAGGCGAGCGCCTGCACGACGTCGGGACGGGGCAGGCGCCTCTTCAACGGTGCGAAAAGCATCGGCTCGGTGTCGATCCCGTGTAGCACGAGGCACGAGCCCCCGTCCTTGCTGGTGGGATCGATGCCCTCCGTCACCGCCCAGCCCCGAAGGCGCAGACGCCGGCCGCGCGCAGTCACGAGACAACCGCGTTCGTCACACGGCCCGAACTCATCCAGGTGCAGCTGCCCGGCCACCGGGAACTCGCCGGGCGGCAACCATGCGGGTCGCGTCGGCGAGAACTCCGTCACGACCGGGGGGTCCGCTATATCGACGATCTCGAGTTCATCGCGCAGCGCCGCATTCGCCCGCCGATAGGCGTCGAGCTCCCGTTGGGCGCGCCGCAGCGCGTCTCGGAGCTCATCCGGCGTCGAATCCTCCAGGTCCGCGTCGCGCAAGCGCACGGGCGGGGGACCCGAAGATGCCGACAGCAACGCTCGGCGCGTCGCGAGCAGATACGCATGGCCCCAGACCTCGTCCGGCTCGAGGTGCGCTCCCTCCGCCCATTCGTTCCACGCGTTGACGAAGACCAGCGGCTCGGGATCGCTCGGATCGCACCCCGAGGACTCGATGACACCACGCAGCCATTGGCCATAGGCCTCCGGCGTTCCGTGCTGCCACACGTGCGCTTGCAGGCGACGCCGCGGCGTGTTGTCCCACGACACCATCACGCCGCGATGCATGCGGTACGGCTGCGGCGGACGATGCAGCGAGTAATCGACGGCATCGCGATAATCGTGGATCTTGCCCTCGAAGGCGGGATCGAGACCGACCACCTCGCGATCGAGGCGATGTCCGGTGATCCCGTGGGGAGGGAACTCGACGGCCGCGTCGAACCCGAGCGGAGTGGGATCGACGAGGCCAAAGGTCTGCGCCGCCACAAGATGAATCTCGCGGATACCGTGGGCGCGGCAGGTCTCGCGCCAGGTATCGGTCGTGCGCTGCGCGTCCTGTAGGATTCCGGCGCGGTAGACGAGCAGCACGGGTTTGCCATCGTAGTGGATGTAGCGGGGATCTCGCAGGATCGGCAGCGCATCCAGGATGAACCGGACGTCCGACTCTGGCGAATGGTCCTGACGGATCAGCACCTCGTGCTCGGCGCCATCCCAACGGCGCGTCCAGTTCTCGTTCGCCCAACACAGGCAGAACGGAAAGTCCGGTCGACCGGTAGACAGCATCTCGTCGAGCGGCCGAGAGAGCAAGCGGCGGCCGCCGAACCAGTAGTAGTAGTAGCAGAAGCCGTAGATCCCATAGCCTCGGGCGAGCGCGGCCTGCTGCTCGCGCACTTCCGGGACGCGCAGGTCGTAATACCCCAGATCCGACGGACGACGCGGCTGCTGATGCCCGAGGAAGAGCGGTCGGGCGCGAGCGACGTTGGTCCACTCGGTGAAGCCCTTGCCCCACCACGCGTCGTTCTCCGGAATCGGGTGGAACTGGGGCAGATAGAACGCCACCAGGCGAACCGGCTTCCCCGTGCCCCGAGATGACGAACCGCTCGTGTGGAGAGTGGACACTACGAGGCAACCTCGGTGCGCAGGGCGGGCTTCACGACTTTTCGGCACCGTCGCCGAGCGGACGCGTCGGGCGCAACAGACGCCAAGCCCACGAACGTTCGATGCGGCCGAGCCGCTCTCGTAGCTGCTCGATCACGAGATCGCGCTCGGCGATCGCCTCGAGCCCGACCTCGCGCGCCGCGTCGAGAGCCTTCATGCGATCCGTACCCGCCGCGAGCTGCTGCTCGAGCTTCTGACGTTCTGCCTCGAGATGCACGACCGCTGCCGCGTGGGTGGCAGCCTCCCCCTTGAACCGTCCGAGTTCCCCATCCCGCGCGGTGATCTGCTGCCAGAGTCCGCGGATCTGCTGCTGCAGATGATCGGCCTCACGGACTCGCTCCTCGCGCAAGCGCTCGAGTTCCTGCTGTTGGTCGCGGTGTTCCTTCTGCAGGGCCGTCAGGTCGCGCTCGAGTCGTTGGGCCGCCGCCTTCCGGCTGTCGGCCTCCTCGCTGACCCGGGCGAGTTCGGCTCCCTGCTGGGTGAGGCGGATCGCCGTCGCACCGAGTCGCGGCAACGAGCCGGCATCGGCCCCTTCGAGCGCTTGCAACGCCGCCTCCAGATCTGCTCGTCCGGCTTCGCCGGGGTGGACCGTCCTGCACGCCCAGCCCAGCAGCAAGCGCGTCCAGTCCAGGAACTCGCCGGCCTGGCGCTCGCGCAGCGCCAGATGCCCTTCGAGCAGCTCGGTGTTCTTGCGCGCGGAGCGCAACTCTTCCCGGTCGCGATCGAGCTCCGCCGTCAGCGTCTCGAGCTTCCCGCGCAGACGTCTTGTTTCTTCCGTGAGGTGTGTACCGACCACCTCGAGCGCCGCAACGACCGGGCCGAACACAACCTCCGCCGGGTGCATCTCGGCGGCGATCCGGTCGAGCACATCGGCGGGACGCTCCTGCCCCGCCGCCGCCCGCTCGGCCCAGTCGAAGGCGTCCTTGACCCACCGCGGCACCGCGCGCCGAGTTTGCAGCTCCCCGGTCGACGTCGAATGGTGGCGCAGCGCGCTCGAGAGAAACTCGTCGATCTCGGCCCCGGCGCGCGCCCCGAGGCGCGGAAACGCAAGATCGAGATCGCGAGAGATCTGTTCGACGACGACGCGCCAGTCCCGGAGCAGTGCGTCATAGCCGACGAACGATCGGGGATGGCCTCGCGTGTCCCGCTCGGCCGCGAGAAAGTACTGGAGCCAGAGAAGCATCCCCTTCGTCTCCGCGGTGCCCTCCGCCTCGCGGAGCGATGCGGCGACATCGAGGGGATTGCGCACGGGGATCACGAAGCTCGGCCGGTAGTCGAGCTTCGCGAGGATGCGCAGCCAGAGCGGCACCAGGCGGCAGATGCGCGGATCCTTCAACGTCAGGAACGGTGCGTCCCCGAACTCCTCCCGCACGGCTGCCGCGAAACGCTCGACCCAACGCCCGCCGGTCGGGGCTTCGAGCCATTCCGTCGGCAGCGGCGCGACGTCGTCCCAGGCGCTTCCCAGCTCGACGAGCAGTTCCTCGTGAAGATCGTAGATGCGTTGGGACTCGTAGTATCCGCGGGGGTTCCGGTCACTCGAGGGCATCAGGTGTCCGGGTAGCTGCGCTCCGCACAGGCTGAGAATGCGAGTGATCGCGGAGGTCCCGCTCCGGTGCATCCCCACGACGAGCAGGCCGCGCCTGCTCGCGCGCGCCGGCTTGCCGCGGAGCCGGGAGCCCGCGCCTGTCGACCCGGCGGCCTTCTTGGCTCCACGTCCTGTCACGCCGTCCATGGCGCGATCCCTCACGTCTCGTTGCAGCCCGTCTCGTAGCAGCCCGAGCGGTGGCGCTCCGCGGCCCTCGGAGACCCGTTACCGTAGCAACGGGACTCCCCGGGAACACGGAGCGACCGCGCTCGATCGAACCGGCGACGGGGCCGTGTGCTACAGCCGGTAGTTGCGCGAAGCCGGCGGGCGTCGCGAGTTCGTAGCGCCGTCTTTCGCCGAAGCCCGGGCGCTGGTGCCCCGGGGCCGGGGCTTCGGTCGGCCAGACAGGGCACGGACTCCGACAGAGCACTGAGAATGAAGGCCGTCGCAGAAGACCCCCGGGGGGACCAGAACAAATGGGCGTGGCGCGATGTACGGAGAGGTCCGCGAGGCGCAAGAGCGAACCGACGCACCGACTCCGCGAGCGCCCCGCACGTCCCGTGCACCGGCAGCGAGCAACGTTGCGACGACGGGTTGCGACCGCACTCGTCGCGACCGCCCTCCTCGCCGCCTGTGGCGAACGCCCTGTGCGGCCGGCGAACGTCGTCTTGATCATCGCGGACGATCTCGGCTGGGCCGACCTGGGTGTCCACGACTCGCCCGACGTCGTGACGCCTCACATCGACTCGATCGCCCGGAACGGCGTCCGCTTCACCGCGGGCTACGTCACTTCGCCGCAGTGCAGTCCGTCGCGCGCCGGGCTGATGACCGGGCGCTACCAGAACCGATTCGGCTTCGAATACAACTTCCCGGGCCGGTGGGACAAGGGGCTGGACCCGAGCCAGCGGACGATCGCCGACCGTTTCCGCGACGCCGGCTACGCGACCGGGCTGGTCGGCAAGTGGCACCTCGGCAAGGTCGGGCCGATGCAGCCGGGCGAGCGCGGCTTCCTCGAAGCGCTCTGGCATCCGAATGGTGGCGTGTACTCTCCGGATGACGAGACCGGGACCCTTCCCGGGATGTTCCGCGGGTCCGAGCCAGCGGCGGTGCGCGGCTACTCGACCGACGCGTTCACCGACGAAGCGATCGGATTCATCGAGCGCCATCGCGGCGAGCCCTTTCTCCTCGTCATGTCGTACGTGACGCCTCACACGCCAATGACCGCGAAGCCCGAGCACCTGGAGCGGTTCGAACACGTCTCTGACCGCCATCGCCGCACCTTTCTTGCAATGATGGCTTCGCTCGACGAGAACGTGGGCCGGCTGCTGGGCGCGCTGCGATTGGCGGGGATCGAAGAGGATACGCTCGTGTTCTTCCTGAGCGACAACGGAGGCGCGTCCGGAGCGCCGCGCGCGAGCCCGGACGCGCCGTTCGAACGCGGCAAGAACGCATCGCGCAACCTGCCGTTCCGCGGAGACAAATCGGACCTCCTCGAAGGCGGCATTCGCGTCCCGTTCCTCGCGCAGTGGAGGGGCCACCTCCCGGCTGGCGTCGTCTACGAGGAGCCGGTGATCAGCCTCGACATCCTTCCCACCGCGCTCGCGGCGGCGGGTGTGGCCCCGCCCAGCGGACTCGACGGCGTCGACCTGTTGCCGTTCCTGCGCGGCGAGCGCACGGGTCCGCCGCACGACGCCCTGTACTGGCGCTTCGACTTCCCGCCAGCCGGCGCCGAGCCCCGGCGCTGGGCGGTGCGCACCGGCTCGACCTCTCGACGTTGGGCCAGGATACCGGCCGCGCGATCGCCTTCTCGTTGT
>CAYOHN010000027.1:0-11232 GCA_964403735.1 uncultured Spirochaetales bacterium
TGTGAAGCGCCCGGGAAGGCGCTACCACCGCTCGGCGTCGTCGTCCGGCGCGGTCCCGCTGGCCGCAAGGCGCGGCTCCCGAGCCGACGTGCCCAGCAGCTCGCCGAGCGTCACACGGACGGCCTCGGCGTTCGCCACCGGCGTCGGCCGATCGGGCCGCAGCGCGCGGATCAGGCCGCCGTGGGTGACGATCGCCCAGCGCGCGGGCCCCTGTTGCTGCGCGACCTCGTGAAAGAACTCCAGCGCCCGCGCCGCGACCTGGCGGATCGACTCGCCGCCGCCGGGGCGGAACTCCGGATCGCGCGCGCGCAGCCGCGCCAGCTCCTCGGGCCAGCGGCCGGCGATCTGCGGTGTCGTCAAGCCGGACCAGCTCCCGAGGTCCCGCTCACGCAACCGCAGATCGTGGCGCGGTTCGAGACCGAGACTCTCGCCGAGGATGCGCGCGGTCTCCTGCGCGCGGCGCAGGTCGCTGGCCACGATCGCCTCGATCCCGTGGCCTGCGAGCTGCTGCGCCAGGGCCTCCGCCTGCGCGCGCCCGCGCGCCGAGAGGCCGGGATCCGCATGGCCCTGCCACAGCCCCATCGCGTTCCACGCGCTCTCGGCATGGCGGATCAGCCAGAGCTGGCGACGCAGGGCAGGCGTCACGCGGCGTCCGTCTGCGGACACTCCCGGCCGATCGCCATCAGCAACTGGACCAGCCGCACGACCTCGACGTCGAGGAAGGGCTTGCCGCTGGTCAGCAGCGCGGCGGACAATGCCCGATCCGGATCCGCCCACGCGACGATGTTCGTGAATCCGAGGTGCCCGAACGCGTGGCGCGTACCGGGACCGAACAGCGACAGCAGGTCGCCGCCCAGCATGAAGCCGAGGCCGTAGCGAAGCGGGATCCCGAGCGTGAGGTCCAGCTCCCAGAAACTCTGTTCGGTGGTGGCGCGGCGCACGGTCCGCGCCTCGAAGACGCGCGTCCCGTCGAGCTCCCCGGCGTTGCGCAGGCACTCGAAGAACGCGCACAGATCGCGGGCATTGGCGACGATGTTGGCGGACGGCAGGATGCCGGCGAGGAAGCGCGGATCCTGGGCGATCTCGACCAGGTGCTCCACCGGCGCCCCGAGCGCACGCGCGAAGATCTGGCCGAAGGGCGGCGGCGGCGGCAGCCCGGTGACCGCGTCGCGGGCGACGCGTCCGGCGTCTTCCGGCGCGACGCCGTAGCCCAGCCAGCGCAACCCGAGCGGCTCGCGGATCTCCTTGTCGAGCACCGCGCCGATCTCCTGCCCGGTGGCGCGCCGGACCACTTCGCCGAGCACGAAGCCGCCGGTCACGGCGTGGTACGCGAGCCGCCGACCGGGTCGCGCGACGAGCGGCGCCTCCGCGAGCAGCTCGATGATCCGCTCGGGTCGCTCGAGCATTGCAAGGTCCATCGCCGCCGGCGGCAGCGCCGGGATTCCCGACCGGTGGCACAGCACGTTCGCCACCGTGATGTGGGAATGCGCGCCCTTCCCGAACTCGGGCAGATACTCGGCGACGCGATCGTCGATGTGCAGCGCGCCGAGATCGTCGAGCTTGTGGATCACCATCGCGGTCACGGCCTTCGACGCCGAATAGATCCGGAAGGGCGTGTCGGGCGTGGCCAGAACCTTTGCTGCGTCGGGCGGATCGCCGGGGCCATTGCCCGCAGCGTGACCGAGCGTGCGGTCGAGCACGATCGCGCCGTGCCGGCGCACGCAGAGCTGGACGGCCGGATAGAGGCCCGTGCGATAGAGCGCCTCGGTCCGCTCCCAGATCCGGTCGACGGCGCCGCGCGCGAGGCCGACACCGCGCGGCGGGATCTCGTCGGCGCGGCTGGTGACCGCGGTGAGATCCCGCGGCACGCGGCACAGCCGTTTCCACGGGCGCAGCGGGAATCCCATCCAGTCGATCAGATCGGAGTCGATCGGGTCGAGAAGTCGCACGGCGCAAGGAGAGTAACGCGCCGGACGCGCGAGCGTGTCGGTGGCCGGTCAGCGCAGGCGCACGCACAACTCGTGCTCGAGCGCGCGGATCGCGTGACCGCGATGCGAGATCCGCTCCTTCTCCGCCGCGGAGAGTTCCGCGAGCGCCGGGCCGTCGCTCGAAAGTCCGAAGATCGGGTCGTAGCCGAACCCCCCGCTGCCCTGCGGCGCCATCAGCAGGAACCCCGGACATTCGCCCCGCGCGCGGACGACGTCGCCCGCCGGCGTCGCCAGCGCGGCGACGCACACGAAGCGGGCCCCTCGCCGTTCGGCGGGCACCGACCGGAGCGCCGCGAGCAGTTTCCGGCAGCGACCGGCGTCGTCGAGGCCGGGCCCGCCATAGCGCGCGGAACGCGGCCCCGGCGCGCCGCCGAGTGCATCGACCTCGAGGCCCGAGTCGTCCCCGATCGCCAGGCAACCGGTGGCCCGAGCGGCCGTCAGCGCCTTCGCGGAGGCGTTCTCCGCATAGTCGTCCCCTTCTTCCGGCAGCGCGAGACCCGGGAGGTCATGGAGGCCGACGAGGTCGATCGGCAGCGCCTCGAGCAGCGCTCGGATCTCCCGAATCTTGCCGGCGTTGCCACTCGCCACCACGACCCGCTGCCGGACCGACACGGATCTGCGTCTCTCTTCAGACGTCGAGGCGCGCGCGCGCGAGCGCCTCGGCCTGGTGACGCGTCAGATTCCCGATGCCGGACAGCGCGAGGCGCGTCAGCGCGGCGAGCTGCTCCGGCGAGAACGTCCCCTGCTCCGCCGTTCCCTGGACCTCGACGAAGCGCCCGCGACCGGTGGCGACGACGTTCATGTCCACGTCCGCCCGCGAGTCTTCCTCGTACGGCAGATCGAGCACCACCTGGCCATCGACGATGCCGACCGAAACGGCGGCGACCGAGTCGAGCAGCGGATCGCTCTCGATCGCGCCGCGCGCGCGCAGGCGCCCCACGGCGATCGCCAGCGCGGTGTAGGCGCCCGTCACCGAAGCCGTGCGCGTCCCGCCATCGGCCTGCAACACGTCGCAGTCGATCCAGAGCGTGCGCGGACCGAGCCGATCGAGCGCGACGACGCCGCGCAGGCTCCGGCCGATCAGGCGCTGGATCTCCTGCGTGCGGCCCGAGAGTTTGCCGCGCGTCGCTTCGCGTTCGCTGCGCCGATCCGTCGAGCCCGGCAGCAGCGAGTACTCGGCGGTGACCCACCCCCGGCCGCTCCCGGCGAGGAAGCGCGGCACGGTCAGCTCCTCACTGACGGTGCACAACACCCGGGTCCGCCCCATCTCGAACAGTACCGAGGCGAGCGGATTCTCGGTGAAGTCCACCTGGATCCGAACCGGCCGCAGGGCGTCCGCAGCCCGGCCATCTCCGCGCTTCATCCGCCTTCCTCTCCCGCGGGATCGGGGGCCGCTGGGGCCGGCGCCGCGAGCCCGCGGCGCGCATCGTAGCGCTGCTGGAACTCGAGCGTGGCGCGCGCGAGGGCGTGCGCGATGCGATCGCGCTGGCGCTCCGTCGCCAGCTCCTGCGCCTCGCTCGGATTCGTCACGAAGCCGATCTCGACCAGCACGGCGGGCATCTCGAGGCCCATCAACACGACGAACGGCGCCTGCTTCACGCCGCGGGAAAGGGCGCCGTTCCGCGCGGCGACCTCTCGCTGCGCGAGTCGCGCGAACTCGTCCGATTCCTGCAGCAGCTCGGCGGCGGCGAGATCGCCGAGAATCGCGACGAGCGGATCATCCCCGGCGACGGCCGGAATCGTGAGATCGCGAAAGGCGGCGTTCTCGCGAGCCGCCAACTGCCGCGCGTCGTCATCGCTGGCCTCGAGCGACAGGAAGAACGTCTCGATCCCGCGCGCTGCGCGCTCCGACGCGGCGTTCGCGTGGATGGAGACGAAAAGATCTCCGCGCGCGCGATTCGCGATCGCCGTCCGCTGCTCGAGCGGAACGTAGACGTCGCGATCGCGCGTGAGGATCACCTGCAACCCCGCGCGCCGAAGCTGATCGCGCAAGCGCCGGGCAACGTCGAGGACCAACTCCTTTTCGACGATCCCGTGGTCGCCGCGGGCGCCCTCGTCGTCCCCGCCGTGGCCAGGATCCAGCACGATCGTGTCGAATCGATCGAGCGCAGAAGCGGCCGCAGGCGGCGCCTCGATGACGGCCATGCCGAGCGCCAGCGCAACCGGCAGGAATCCCGCTGCGGCGCCGCGCGATATTCCCCGGCCAGCCCTCACGCTCCGGCGTCTCGCAGTCCTGACCCGACGCATCGACGGTCCCTCACGCGCGCTGGATCCTAGCACTGCGCCGACGCCGTCCCGACGCCGGCGCCGCCTGTAGCGCGAGCAGATCGCCGAGCGTGCGGAGCGCTCGCTCGGCGCGCCCGATCTCGACCAGCTCGACCAGCGCGCGCGCCGTCGCGTCCGCATCGCCCAACGCGCGGTGTCGCGCGCCATTGGCGATGCGGAAGTGCGCGGACAGCGTGTCGAGGTCATAGCGTCGCAACGCCGGCAGCAGGCGGCGGGCGAGCTTCCGCGTGCACACCACGGGGCCGGCCCAGTCCGGTAGCTGGTGAGCCGCCAACGCCCGCCGCACGAAGCGTTCGTCGAATTGCGCATTGTGGGCCACGAACACCGATGAGGGGCCGCCGCCGACCCAGTCGAAGAAGTCGCGAATCGCCTGCGCGAGCGGCGGCGCGCCGTCGATCAGGCTGCGGTCGATTCCGGTCAGCGCCGTGATCCGCGACGGAATCGCCCGGCCGGGATCGACCAGCGTCTGGAAGCGCTCGACGCGCTGGAGCCCGGCGATGCGCACGGCGCCGATCTCGAGGATCGTGCAGGCTTCGACCGAGAGCCCCGTCGTCTCGAGATCCACGACGATCCACTCGACGCGATCGAGCGGGAGATCCGCCGCCGAACCCGCAGCAAGGCTCGGAACGGCGTCCAGGTCGAGCTGCTCGGGCAGCACCTCGGCGCGCAGCCCGAGAAGTGACGCGACGAGACGACGCGCCAGCGGCGGTCCCGGCCGCGAGGTCAGCGCGAACAGTCGGCGAGCCAGTTCGTCCAACGGCAAGGCTTGGCCGCGCGCACCCGCCCGATCGAGTGCGCGCCGCCACGACGGGGCGGACGCCGGGATCGGCTCCGCGAACGTGAGGTCCCGCGAGACTTCGCGATCGGGTAGAGGATCGGGCACTACGGGGGACGCAGGCACGGCGGCGTTTCCGCGGAGGAAGGCAGGATCGAAAGGCGGGGAATGGGGAATCTACGAGGCACGGAGCAGCGGGTCAACCCGCGGGTCCGCCAGCGGATCGACCAGCGGGTGGACACGCGGCTCGAAGCCGATGACAGGCGGGATGGCCTCTCGTACTCTTCGAGCTGCATGGGGAATCTGCCTGGCCTCGTGCAGGCTCTCTCGAGCGTCTGCGTGTATACGTGCGTGTGCTTCGCGCTCGCGTCACCGCTGCTGACGACTCTGGCGCACGCCGAAGACGTCGCCGTCGCGCGCGCACGCTTCCGCGCCCCGGACGGCGAACGAACCGGCGGCACGGTGTTCTTTCTCGAGACCACAGCCGGTGTCACGGCGGTCGGCGCGGCACACAATTTCGATCGCACGGCGCTGGCGGCCGCGGGCGCGATCCGTTTCGAACGGGGCCACAGCAAGCGCACGATGAGCCGTGCGACGCGCTTCCTCGCAACTCCGGGTCTCCCGTTCACCGCGCCCGGCGGCACCATCCGCGACGATCTCGCGCTGTTCGTGCTCGATGTCCCGCCCGTCGGGGCGCGCGTTTTGCAGGCAGGGACGGCGCCTCGCAAAGGCGACCGGGTCTCGATCCTCGGCATCCCGAATCGGCTCTCTCGCGACGAGGACGATGTCCACGGGCGTGTGCTCGAGAGCGACGGCGAGCAGCTCGAGATCGAACTCGACGTGCTCGCCGACCTCCGCGGTTGGGGCGGCGCCCCCGTGCTCGCGCAGGACGGCGGCGTCATCGGCGTCGTCCAGGCCGCGCAGCCCCGGGGCACGACGCTGCAGATCAGCGCATCGCCGATCCGTGCGGTTCTGACGGCCGCGGAAGCCCCTCTCGAGGGGGGTCGCGGGCGGGCATTCGCGAACGCCTCGGCCCCGCCTTCGAGCCCGGCGACGGCGTCCGCAACGGCGAAACCCGAGAACCCGACGACCGAGTACTCTATTCCCCCGCCTGCGCGATCCGCGCAGCCCGCTGAAGCGGCCACGAAGACCGCCGCCGCCCCCGCGGCCACGCGCGCGCGCCCGACGCCCGAACGGACCCGACCCGAAGAACCCCTGCTAGGTCGCCAGGAAGTCCAGAAGGCCGGGGAGCTGTGGATCGAGATCGAGCATCCGAGCGACGGTGCCACTCTCGGCGATGCGCTCGGCGCCTTCGTCGCCGGCCGAGCACTCGCCCCGCTCGGCGAATACCGCCGCCTCGACGTGATGCTCGTCCTGGACACGTCGGACTCGACGCGCGGACCCAGCGGCGCCGACATCAACGGCAACGGTGTCGTCGGAACGCACAGGGCCGGCGGAGTCGGCGCGTTCCTCGGACTCGGCAGCACCGATGCCGGCGATTCGATTCTCGCGGCCGAGGTCGCCGCCGGCCGACGCCTGATCGAACGACTCGATCCGCGCAGTACCCGCGTCGGGGTCGCGACCTTCGCCGGCGAGCCCGATTCCCCGGGTATCTCGCTCAGCCGGGACAAGGCCCCCGCGGTCACCGAGGTTCCGCTGACGTCCGAGTACAGCGAAGTCCAACAGGGGCTCGACCGCATCCTCGATCGGGGTCCGTACGGCATGACCCACATCGCCGCCGGCGTGGATCAGGCGACGATCGAGTTGCGCGGGCTTCGCGGCGCCTTCTCGAAGGCAGATCCGGACAGCGAGAAGGTCGTCCTGTTCCTGACGGACGGGCAGCCGACGTTGCCGTACGGAATCGAGTACGCCCAGGCCAACACACAAGCCGTGCTGCGTGCCGCCGAACGCGCTTATCGAGCGGGAGTCCGGGTCTTCAGCTTCGGGATCGGCGAAGAGGCCCTGGACGGACCCCTCGCGATCGTCCGACTCGCCGACATCACCGGGGGGACGTTCACCCCTGTGCGCAATCCGTCGGACATCGGCGAGATCATCGCACAGGTGGACTTCGCCAATCTGGAGGGTGTCACCGTGCGCAACCTGACCAACGGAAGCGACGCCTCTCAGTCCGCGACGAACAGCGACGGCAGTTGGAGCGCGCTGGTCGAGCTGGCACCCGGCAAGAACGTCATCGAGGCCACTGCGCGGTCGACGGACGGGCAGACGGAGTCCGCCCGCGTGGAGGTGGTGTACGCGCCCGGCAGCCCCGACCCCCCGATCCGCGACGCGCTCATCACCGCTCGCAACCGCCTACTCGAGCAGCGACTCGTCGACCTGCAGCGCGCCCGCCTCGATCTCGAGCGCGAACAGACCGAGGAGACGCGAAAGGCGCTCGCGCTCGAGATCGAGGCGGAACGCCGACGGGCCCGTGAGCAAGCCGAGAACCAGCGCAAGACGCTCGATCTGGAGGTCGACGACCGCGGAGGTCCGGAGCCGCCGGCAGACGCCCCCTGAGTCGATTGGAGCGACTCGACTCCGATTCGTCCGTCTCAGTGCGTGAGCGGCGAACCCGCCAGCACTGAGGATCGGGGACCCGCCGCGGAGCGGACGGTGAAGTGCTCGCTCTCCGAGAAGAGCTGGATGGGAACCCAGCCCGGCACTTCCGACATGCGGGGCATGCCGCTGGTCATCGCGCCGGTCGGATCGATGACCCAGGGATCGCCGGGCTCTTCGAACCAGAGCGTCACCATGTGGTGCTGTCCATCGCGGGGACGCATGACGATCGCTCGGTAGACCTCGTCTTCGCGGAAGCCGAGATCCCGGAGCAGGTAGAACGACAGCAACTCGAGTCCGTCACAGTCGTCGCCATTTCGAACCAGCGTGCTGTCCAGTGTCGCCCAGCGATCGATGACGCCGTCCGGGATGTAGTGGACCTTCGACTGCTCCTGGATCCAAATGGCCAGGTCACGAGCCGTCGCGCGCTTGCGCTCCGCATGAAAGCGGAGGTACTTGGTTCTGAGATCCTCCGCGCCGGCGGACTCCTGGTCTCGGGGATCGGGGCCCGATGCCACCGTCGACGGGGCGGACAGCACGTCCGCGCCGCTGGTGGCGCGCTCGCGCTCCTGCCATCGGCTGATCTTGGGCGTCCAGGGATCGTCTGCCGCCGCCGGAGTGGCGAAATAGGAATACGACGACGGCACCTCGACGAGCGGGAGTCGGGCACAGCCGAAGAAAAGACTGAAGCCGAGCAGCGGAACCACCGCGAGTCGGTTCGGGATCCGGTTCTTCCAGTCCATGACCGGGTGAATCGGCCGACGCTGGACCCCGGTTGAGATCGGAAACGACGGTCGAGGGCGAAAGTTCCCGCACGAATCCGCAGGTCGTGGGCAGCATCCCCCTGCAAGCAGGCGAAGAGGCCGGTGGTGCCTGCCGCGGGACGCGCTCGCGGATTTCCGCTGTCGGGATCAGGCCGGCAGGCCGCAGACCCGGACGCCGACGGCGAACAGCAGAACGAGGAAGGCGAGGATGGCCGGGATCCCGCCGATCACGTAGAGGACCGAAACCGCATCGACGTGGCTGCCGCGTTCGGCGTCCTCGGATCCGACGCTTCCGGCCGCAACGCTTCCGGGCGGGTCGGCTGACGATGTCGAAGATGAAACGACCTGCTGCGCCATACATTCCTCCGAGCGGTCCCGCACAGTAGCGGCGGAGCTGCGCGCCGTCTAGCGATTTCATGCCGCGCCGGGGCTCTCAGGGAATTCGTTGGCCCGCCGGAGCCGCGGCATCCTCCGAGCGGCCGGCCGCGCTCGCGCTCCGCCAATCCTCGGGAACACCGGCCAGGCTCGCCTCGATGTTGATCTCGCGTTGGCGCGCCTCGGCACGAGTGATCTCCGCCCGCCAGCGAGCGATCTCCTCGCGCAGCGCACGCGTATCCGGGTTGTCGTCGGCCGCCTCGACCGGTAGCCCGGGTGGAGCCATGGTCCAGTTGTCGCTGCGGCCCGCCACCTTCGAGTGACGCTCCTGCGCGTCCGCCAGTCCTGCCTTCGCGATGTCGATGCTCTGCTGCGCTTCCTCGAACAGCGTGCGCCACTCGAGGCGGGTGCGCCCACCTCGACGTTCCACATCGAAGTCGAGAGACTCCGGAAGCTTCAAGAGCTCGTCGAGGCCGACGCGGCCCGCGGGGGCCTGTTCTCCGAGCGGGGAGGACTGCGCGGGAGCCATCCGGGCGGGCAACACGGGCCCGAGGCCAATTGCCATCAGGATCAGCAAGGGCGGCAACAACGGGCAAGGAAGGGACATGCCTCGGGTCTCGGATCTGGGGGGAAGAACGGGCCTCGGCGCTCGCGGAAACCGTGGTCGGACGAAAGGTAGCGAAGCGGACGAAACGCCGCGTTCCGCGCGCCTTCCGCGAGCCCGGTCAAGAGCATTCCCGAACCGCCGATAGGGACGTTCGGACCCGGACGCGCGCCAGGCGCCGGAACCCGGGGAGGACGACACCGCCGATGGAACGGGAGAAGCTGTACCGCCTCCTCCGTCTCGGACTCGAGAAGGGGGCTTCGGATATCCACTTCCAGGTGGGATATCTGCCGCTATATCGTTTCAACGGCGACCTGGTCGAGCTCCGCTACAAGGTGCTCACGCCCAAGGACACCGAGGAGATCGCTCGCAGCCTGCTGGAGGGAGACCCGCGGCAGGAAGCGATGGACTTCAGCGAATTCGACCTGGCGTTCGAGCTGCCCGGCGAGGGGCGCTTTCGCGTCAACATCTCCCGGCAGCGCCGTTTCTTCAGCATCGTGCTCCGCGTGATCCCGCTGCAGATCCGCACCTTCGACGAGCTCAATCTCCCGCACGTGCTTCGCGATCTCGCTCAGGTCAAACGCGGCTACGTCCTGGTGACCGGTGCCACCGGCCAGGGCAAGTCCACGACACTGGCAACGATGATCCAGGAAGTGAACAAACACCGGAAGGCCAAAATCGTCACGGTCGAGGATCCGATCGAGTTCGTCTTCACGCACGAGAAGAGCATCATCACGCAACGCGAAGTCGGAACCGACACGGGATCCTTCCCGGATGCGCTGCGCGCCGCACTCCGTCAGGATCCGGACGTGATCATGGTCGGGGAAATGCGCGACCTGCTCACCGTCGACACGTCGCTCAAGGCAGCAGAAACCGGTCACCTCGTGTTCTCGACGATCCATACCAACGATGTGGCTTCGACGGTGAATCGCCTGGTCTCGTTCTTCCCCACCGAGGAGCAACTTCAGGTGCGGGCGCGCCTCGCGGAGAACCTGAAAGCCGTCGTCTCGCTGCGCCTGCTCGTGAACAAGAAGCAGACCAGCCGCGTGCCGGCCGTCGAGATCATGCGCAGCACGCGCAGCATCCAGGAGTGCATCAAGGATCCCGCCCGGACGCATGAGATCGTCGATCACATCGCGCGCAGCCGCAGCGACGGGATGCAGACCTTCGACCAGCACCTCTTCGATCTCGTTCGAGCCAACAAGATCACCGTGGAGACGGCGCTCGCAGCGGCGTCGAATCCGACCGACTTCCAGACTCGGCTCTCGCTCGAGGGCACCGTCGAGGTGGGGGACTCCGAGCTGGAAGAGCAACCGCTCGAGCGTCTCGAGCTGGAGTCGGACGAGCGTTTCTAAGGAGGACGCAGTGGCTTCTGCGGCGCAGGCCCTGAACCACGGAGACACGGACGGTGGACGAGGGCGGGCGCAGATGGCCGCTGCCTTGCGCACGGCCGTGACGCGTCTCGCCGGATCCAGCAACGGCAGCGTGCTGCTGTTTGCATGCGAGGGCGACGCCGGCGACGTCCGGCTGCGCACAGCGGCGGGCGTGGCGTCTCCCGAAGCGGCGCGCGGCGCAGCCGAGACTCTGCTGCCGGCGGTGCAGGAGGCAGCGCGCGACGCACGACCCAGTCTCCGTCCGGCCCTTCCCGCTCTCGGCAGTCGCGGCGCGGGAGGGCTCTCCGTGCTGCCGCTCGCGAACGAGGGCCGGGTCCTCGGGGTTCTCGTCGTCGCCACGCCTGATCCCCCGACGAGCTCCTCCGCGCCGATTCTCGAGTTCGCAGCCGACGCCCTGACGGCTCGACTCGCGCTCGGTCGCGACGCCACCGCCCGCTGCGCGCCGAACCCGACGTGGCGGCGTTGTGGGAGCGGCTGCGCGGGTGTCCGAACC
>CAYOHN010000027.1:11242-21753 GCA_964403735.1 uncultured Spirochaetales bacterium
CGCGCTCGGTCGCGACGCCGACGAACTCGAGCAGCTCCGCCGACGCGCGGCTGAGATGGAGCGCGGCGTCGAGGAGAAGAGCGACGAGGTGCTCAAACTCTCCGAGGCGCTGTTCGCCCAGGATGTCGAGCTGCTGCGCAGCCAGGAGCGACTCGGTCAGGTCGAGAAGCTCAAGAGCGACTTCATCGAGAAGATGTCGCGCGAGCTGCGCACGCCGCTCAACGGCATCATCGAATCGATCATCGCGGTGCTCGCCGGCGAGAACGACGTATTGTCCGAAAGCGCCCAGCAGGCTCTTCGCCACGCGCTGGACGACGGGACGGCGTTCCTGCGCACGCTCCAGAACATTCTCGACTTGTGGCGGATCAAGCAGGGCGAGATGCCCGTGGAACTCGCCGACGTGAACTTCCGCGAAGTCGTGGAGGAAGCGATCTTCAGCGTGCAGGACACGATCGGGAGCAATCCGGTCACGATCGAGAAGCACTTCGAAGAGCCGCTCCCGAAGATCCGGACCGACCTCGCCAAGATCAACCAGATCCTGTTCCTGCTGCTCGACAATGCGGCCAAGTTCACGCGCCAAGGGTGCATCGGGATCGCCGCGCGGGTTGCCGACGGATCTCTCTGCGGCGAGATCCGGGACACGGGGATCGGGATCTGTCCCGACGACCAGCAGTTCATCTTCGACGAGTTCTATCAGGTCGATGAACTGGCGTCCGCCAAGTACCGCGGATCGGGTCTGGGCCTCGCCTTGGTTCGGGACTTGATCAAGCTGCTCGACGGCTCGATCGAGGTGCGGAGCGAGGTCGGCTCGGGCACCACGTTCCGTTTCCGGATCCCCGTCCAGCTCATCGGCTGACGCGCCACGGCGTCGGCGGATCGGCCGACGCCGTGCGGCGTCTACTCGGGCGGCTGCGGGTAGTCCGGCTTGACGTAGCCGGCCGCGATCTCGCGCAGCGCCGTCACGGCTTCCTTGTTCTCGCCTCTGGCAATCAGCGACCCGGAGCCGCGCTTGAGCTGCTTGGCGCGGATGGTCGCCATCTGAACCAGGTGAAAGCGGTTGGGGACCCGCTCGATGCAGTCTTCGACGGTGATTCGTGCCATCTGCGGGCCTCCTCCAAGACGATCGATTCCGCGGGATCGCGGGCAAGATAACGGGACCCGGCAGGTGTGTCCTGTCCCTGCCCGGATCGCTCCGCCCAGAAGAGGAAACCCCGGCCGACACACGAGGCGCCGGCCGGGGTCCCAGACCCTTCCGAAAGAAAGGCCTAAGTCAGCGAGAGCCGGCTACGCCGACTTCCGCCGGGCCTTCTTCCGTGCGGCCTTCTTCGTTCCGGCCTTCTTGCGAGAGGCCTTCTTCGAGGCCGCCTTCTTCTTGCGTCGAACTGCCATATCCTGGGTTCCCCCCGTGTCGTGGCCTGGCACCGCAGTGGCGCGAAAACGAGATCTCCAGTCGAGACCGAAGCCAAGACTCGATTCCCGCTTCCGATCCGATCTCCCGCCGCTTCCGACGGGAGCCCTGTGTCTACGCCGCCAGGCTCCAGCTCCCTCGGGAACAATTCCCTTGGGAATCTTCCGCCCCTCATCGGGCACTGGCACCGGCGACTTGACGGCAAAATGCATGAGATTCGACCGTCGATGTGTCCACAATCCGCGGCCCTACAGCCGTTCTTGCGAGTCACCCTTACACCGTCCGCAAACCCGAGTCAAGAAATAAGCGCCATAAAATCAAAGTGATGTCGATTGGAGCTGCGGGGCGAAGGGCGTTTTCGCCTCCGACGGAGGCGCGAATCGACGCCTTTGGCCTGCCACCGACACACGCGCGAACGCAAAAAAAAATCGCCGGTCCGCGAGCGCGAAAGCCCAGGGACCGACGATCAGAACGATTCTCATGGACGCCGAGGGTCGAGAGACGGCTCGGCGGCACGCATGACTACTTGTGCTTGTGGCGCTGGCGCTTCAGCAGCTTGCGCTTCTTGTGCTTGCGCATTTTCTTCCGCCGCCATTTCACTACGCTACCCACAGTTTGCTCCAGCAGACGCTCACGAGGATCGCAAGCGGGGGGAGGATTACCTGTTCCCGGTCAGAGAGTCAACCGCGGGAGAGACAACCGCAGCGCGGCCCGGGCGTCAGCGCGCAGCCTCGGCCAGGAGTTCCGGCGGGGGCACGAAGTCACGGACGAGGAGCCGGCGGAGCCGCCCTAGCAAGCGGTTCACCGGGTGCCGGCGGTGCAGGAACGAGAGTACGGGAGACCGGCGGACGCCTAGCCGCCGCCACTCCAGGATCAGCGCGGCGTCGCGGGGGTCGACCATCAGGCCCCGGCGGATGAACTTCATCCCCTCGCTCTTCCGACCATTCGCCAGCAGGATCCTCGCGAGGTTGTGATAGACCTCCGGCTGATCGGCCCCGTCCCGCAGCGCGGATCGACACAGCGCGACGCCGCGGTCGACCCGATGTTCGATCATCGCGACCGCCCAGCCGTAGTGCGAGCGAATGCGTGCATCGTCGGGAGCTCGTTCTCGGGCGTTCGCGAAATGCTCGAGCGCCGCCATCTCGAGCCCCGACCGCAAAAGCTCCTGCGCTCGCCGCAACGACTCCTCCGGATTCAGAATCCCGCTCATCCTCACTCTCCTTCCCAGGTGCGGACATCCCAAGGCAACCAACGAAACGCCAAGATATGCAACCCCCGTGCCCGCGACCGGACCCGGCAGATCCAGCCGCAAGCCGGCGTCCTCTGCTGGCGAAGGCGCCCCGCGCGCGAGCCACGTCGCCGTCTCGAGGACGATTTCGTACCCGGGTGGCGAACGAAAATCGGACTCGAGGCGATGTCGGCTGCGTCAGCGCTCGAGGATCTGCAGTCGCTCGGCCGCCTCGAACTCCGCCCGCAGCGCTTCGTAATCGTCGCGGGAGAACGGCTTGAAGCTCTCGTCGCCGCGCTCGCGCCAGAAGATCGGCTCCTCGGAGAGAAGGCGCCGGTTGAAGTGTACGGCTTTGAGCTGCCGAACGAGGATTTTCTGCGTCTGCGTGAACTCGAACTCGTCGACGATGCGCACGAAATCGGGGAACCATTTCCGGTCCATCCCGCCGTGCGACACCAGCTCCTCGCAGTACGCGAAGAAGCCCTTGGCATCGAAATGCGCGCCGGGACGAAGCTCGAGCGCCACCATCACGAGTTCGTCCGAGACGTGGCACGGAACGCCGTAGGCTGCCGCCAGCTCGACGTCCGGATGCTCCTGGATCAGACGCGCCACCTGCGCCGCCGAGAAGTTCTCCCCGTCCTTGCGGATCCAGTCGTCGGTCCGGCCGTCGAAGTACAGGAAGCGCCGTCCGTCGCGCACCACCACGTGGCCGAGATCACCGGAGTGGTACACGCCCTCGCGGTACTTCGAGAGCGTCGCGTCCGGATTGTCGAAGTAGCCCTGGAACAGTCCGGAATCCGCCGCCACGCGACAGATCTCACCGACCGCCTCCTCGTAGTTCAGGATCTTCCCGTCGGCATCGAGCTCGGCAGGCGGGCATTCGCTGCCGTCGGCGCGCAGAATCTTCACGTTCGGATCCTGCACTTCGCCGACGCTTCCGCGCGGATCGCCCTGCTTCCGGAACGTGCTGATCGCCGCTTCCGTCGAACCGTAGAGTTCGAACATGTCGTCGAGTCCGAGCCAACGCGTGAAGCGGTCGATGTCCGGCGGCGCGGCACCGTTACCGAGCGCGTAGCGCAAGCGATTGCGCGGATTCCGCGCCACCTCTGCGAGAATCCGTTCCTCGTTCCCGCCGTAGTGCTTCTCGATCGCACCCAGAACGTAGTGGACCGGTTCGCCGACGTAGTTCCAGAACGTCACGCCGTGCTGGAGGACGTCCGGGACGAACTGGCTGGCGCTGAAGCGTTCTCGCAGCGCGAGACTGCCGCAGACCTCGAGCGCAGGATGGAAGCCGAGGAACATCGCATTCGAGTGGAACAGCGGCATGCACGCATAGCCACGGTCTTCACAGCCGAGCGAAAGGTTTCCCGAGACGCCCTTCCCGATCAGGAAAAACTTCAGATGGCTGTTGTTGATCCCCTTCGGAAGACCCGTCGTTCCCGACGTATAGATGACCATCAGGTTCCGGCTCGGATCGACGGAGACGCCCGGCGCATCGAGGCTCTTTCCGGCCGGCGCGACCTCCGAAGCCACGCACGCCATCAGATTCCGCCCGCCGAGCTCCGATCCCTCGCCCGTGCGCAGGACCAGGACGTTCTCGGGCGCCACACCCCCGAGCCGACCGGCGACCCGCTCCACCTCGGGCAGGAACTTCTCGTCGACGACGAGGACTCGCGCCCCCGACGCTTCGACGACGCCCGCAAGCGTATCTCCCCGCAGGCCCGTGTTGACACCGAACAGCGTGAGTCCGCCATACGCGCACGCGCCGTAGAGCGCGAGCAGCTCGAGATGGTTCTCGAGCAGCATCGCGACATGTCCCGGCCTGCGATCGTCGATCGGGCCCAGCCGGCGCAGGAGGAAGTGCGCCAGACGGACCGACTCATCGCGATAGCGGCGATAGGTCCACGTGCGATCGTGTTGACAGAGAAAGACTCGGGGGCCCACCTCGGCGTGCTGGGCGCGAGCCTCGATCTGGGCGCTCACCGTAGGGAGAGCGTCGAACTGGTATCGACCTGCGGTCACGAGTCCTCCTCCGATCGTCGAGCGCCGGCTGGCAGCGGGCCCGGGCGAAGGGCCTCGAACCAGGATCCGGCGCGGGCGAAGCGGAGGATGATACCAAGGCCCGCCGCGACGGGCCGGTCCATCGGCGCGACGATCAGTGCTCGATGATCTCGAGGATGTAGCGCTTCTTCTCCTTGCCGCTGGCCGCGGCCATGATCGTTCGAATCGCAGACGCGTGGGCGCCTCCCTTCCCGATCACCTTGCCGAGGTCCTCCTTCGCTACCGATAGTTCGAGCACGTGTGCGTGGTCTCCGACCACTTCCTTGATCTGGACCTGTTCAGGCTTGTCTACGAGCGCATGTACGATCGCTTCGATGAGCTGCTTCACCGGAAGCCCCTCCCCGTGGTCTGGCAAAGTTCGGCCGCTCCCCCCTGGCTAAGGAGATCCCGGTGGAGAGCAGCGCAAGCTACCGCCGTCGCGAGCCGACGCGACGCCGGACGCCTTCTCCCCGGGGGCCACGGTATCGATCATCATATCATTCATTTTCGGTTCCCATGACAACGGAGTTGCAGAACTCGCACCGGGGCACCTGCGGTCGGAACTTCGAATCGTGGGCCGATGGGATTCTCCCTCGGACGCCGGCCCGGAGACGGCGGAAGAACGGCTCTCGTCCCCCGCCGGTGACGCCGAACCGCGCCTAGGCAACACTGGGGCGCCGCTTTCGCATGGGATCCATAGGGGGGGGATCCGCGAGCACGCGGCCGGTCCGACGCCGGGACCGCGGCAGCGTGGACTCGATCCCCGAACGCTCCGACCGGCCCGAGCGACGTCGGCGCCACCGGAGTCGGCGCGCCTCGGACCGCGAGAGCGGCCCGCAGAAAAGGGATTCGCGACCATGGCTGCACCCGAACTCACAGCGCGCATCCTGCGACAGTTGCTGGCCAGCGGCCTCACGGGCCGCGCCGAGCGGCTGGTCGCGCGCGTACATTCGGCGGATTTCGGCCCGCTGCTCTCGGACCTCGACCCCGACGAGATCCGGACCGTGATCGACATGCTGTTCGCGCAACAACGCGCCGCCGACGTGCTTTCCGAGCTCCCACCGGATCTCTTCCGCCGGGTCGTCGAGGCCGTCGGCGACGAGCGCCTCGGGGCCGCCTTGGCGCGCCTGCCCACCGATGACATGGCGAATCTCGTCACCGAGCTTCCCGACGAGCGCCGCGAGGCCGTCATCGCCCGGCTCCCGGAGGAGCGGCAGAAGCACCTGCGTCAGATCGAAGTGTATCCAGAACAGAGCGCCGGTCGCGTCATGACCACGGATTTCGTCGCGCTCGACGCGGACATGACCGCCCAGGAAGCCATCGATTTCGTCCGCACGCGCGGCGTGGCTCACGACGTCGAGTCCGTGCTGTATCTCTACGTCGTCGACGCCGACGGCCGTTTGCGCGGCGTCGTTCCGATCCGGCGCCTCGTCACAGCCGCTCCGGACCGCCGCTGCGGCGAGCTGATGATCCCCGACGCGATCCGGGTTCGCGCCGACACCGATCAGGAGCAGGCCGCGGCGATCGTCGCGCGCTACAACCTGCTGGCGCTTCCCGTCACCGACGACGAGGACCACATGTTGGGCGTCATCACCGTCGACGACGTGATCGACGTGATCCGGGAAGAGGCGACCGAGGACATCTACCACCTCGCGGGCCTGCACGAAGAAGAACGCATCTACACCCCCGTGCTGCTATCGGTGCGCAAGCGCCTGCCATGGATGGTGGTCAACCTCGCCACCTGCTTCCTCGCGGCGGGTGTCGTGGGGCTGTTCGAACGCGCCATCGAGCAGGTGGTGCTGCTGGCGGTGTTCATGCCGGTCGTGGCGGGGATGGCCGGCAATGCCGGGATCCAGTCGCTGACGGTCGTCGCCCGCGGCATCGCGCTCGGAGAGGCGGAACTCTCGAGCGCGGGTCGGGCGGTGCTCAATCAGTCGCTGGTGGGCCTGCTGGTGGGGGCTGCCACCGGCGCCGCGGCCGCCGGCATCGCGGCCTGGTGGGGCACGAGTCCCGTCATGGGCTTCGTGGTGTTCGCCGCGATCGTCGTCAGCATGACCGTCGCGAGCCTGTCCGGAGCCGGCGTTCCGCTCGTGCTGAAGGCGCTGGGACAGGATCCCGCTCTCGGCTCCGGGGTGATCGTGACGACCTTCACCGATGCCGTGGGCTTCTTCTCGTTCCTCGGGATCGCCACGCTCGCGCTGGACCGCCTGACCTGACGGCGGCTGGGTTCAGTCGACGCCGCCGTACGTCGCATCGAGATAGTGGACGATCTCAGCGGACTCGAACATCTCCACATTGGTGTTCGGATCGACGAGGAACGGCACCTGGATGCGACCGGCGCGACGTTCGAAGGCCGGACGTCCGGGACTGCTCTTCCCGACGTTGTGGAGCCGATACGGAAGCTCCAGCGTGCACAGCTTCTCGCGCGCGATCCGGCAGAACGGGGAGGCCTCGAAGCTCCACAGCTCGAGCGACTGACGGGGCGCGCGGGACGGCTCTGCGCGGGCTCCGAAGCCGGGCCGCAGCGCGCTCGCGAGCATGGCCCCCAGATCGACGAGCGGGCCCACCGAGTACAGCATCGGCGGCGCCCCCGCGCCGTACGTCGCGAACAGGTACCGGACGATGTCCGCGGACTCGTACAGCGCCTTGCCGGTGTTCGGATCCACCAGGTAGGGGAACTGCTGCTTGCCGCCGTGCTCGCGGACGAACGGCCGGAAGCGCTCTCCGCCCTTCGGGCACGGGCGGATCTCCGCTCCGAGATCGAGCGCGGTCAGCACCTCGCGCACCTTGCGGCAATACGGACATGCTTCGAACTCGTACACTTCGAGCGGCCGCTCCGGGCGGGGCCCGAGCGGCTCCACGCGAAGACCCGCGAAGGCCCGCGCGCCAGAAGCGGCGATCGACGTCGCGATGTCGAGCATGCGATTCACCGGAGCCTCCCCTCGGAAGCCAGCGGCCGCCCAGCGTCGTGCGGCTCGCGGTTTCCCGCTTTCGATCCGCCGAGCCGGGAGAGCCCGGCAGCGTCGATCCGTTCGAGATAGCGCAACACGTACTTGCCGAGCACGTCGGCCTCGAGATTCACACGGTCTCCGGCCTGGCGATCGGCCAGGTTGGTCTCGGCGAGCGTGTGCGGGATCAGCGCCACGTCGAAGCCCGAGTCCGTCACGTCCACCACCGTCAGCGAGACGCCGTCGATGGCGACGGAGCCCTTCGGCACCAGCTGCCGCGCCACTTCCGAGTTACAATCCACGAAGAGGCGCACGTCGGCGCCGTCTCGCACCAGCGCACGAACCCGCCCGGTGTCGTCGACGTGCCCCTGGACGATGTGGCCGTCGAGTCGCGCGTCGGCGCGCAGCGCCCGCTCCAGGTTGACGCGCGAGCCGACCTCCAGATCGCCGAGCGACGTCCGATCGAGCGTCTCCTGGACGGCCTCGAAGGCGAGTTCCGCGCCGGCCGCAGCCACCACCGTGAGACACGCTCCGTTGACGGCGACGCTCGCGCCGATTGCGATCCCCTCTGCCACGAGCGGCGCATCGACCCGGAGCCGCGCCTTCGCGCCCTCGGTCTCGATCGAGACCACCCGACCGACTGTTTCGACGATCCCGGTGAACACCCCCAGCTCCTAGCCCGGCGGCGGACGGCGCGGCCGGTCGGTCGGCGTCGTCGCTCTGGCATCGATCTGCCGCCGCATCTCGTCGCGCACCGTCTCGTAGTCCGCGGGCAGCTCGATCGGAGGATTCGGCACCTCGGAGACGATCCCGTCGAGTGTCATCGAGTGGTACTTCACCTTGAAGTCGACGAATTTGAGCCCGTGGGCGGTGGAGATCACCACCACGCGATCCTCCGGACGGATCACACCGCGATCGACGAGCTTTGCCGTCGCGGCGAGCGCGACGCCCGTGTGCGGGCAGTTGAAGAGCCCCGTCCGATCGGCATGAGCGCAGGACTCGGCGATCTCTGGCTCGGTCGCCTGCTCGACGATCCCGTCGTAGCGGCGAAGCGCGTCGATGGCCTTCTCGATCGAAACCGGATTCCCGATCTGGATGGCACTCGCGAGCGTCGGACGAGCTGCGATCGGCTCGAAAACTTCGAAATTGCGTAGAAACGACAGGTAGAGCGGGTTCGCTGCCTGTGCCTGCGCGCACACGATCCGCGGCCTCCGCGACACCAGACCGAGATCGAGCATCATGTCGAGGCCCTTGGCCAGCGCCGAGACGTTGCCGAGATTGCCGCCGGGGATCACGATCCAGTCCGGAACTTCCCAGTCGAGCTGCTGGACGATCTCGATCCCCACGGTCTTCTGGCCCTCGATGCGCAAGCTGTTCATCGAGTTGGCCAGATACACGCCGTCGCGTGTGGCCACCTGCTTCACGATCTCCATGCAGCCGTCGAAGTCCGTGTCGAGGGCAAACACGATCGCGCCGTTCGCCACCGGCTGGATCAGCTGCGCGACGGAGACCTTGCCGCGCGGCAGGAAGACGATCGCCGGGATGTCGGCCGCCGCCGCGTAGGCGGACAGCGCCGCCGACGTATCGCCGGTGGAGGCACACGCCACGGCCGGAATGTCGCGGCCCCGGGCGCGCATCTCCTTCACCATCGACACCAGGACCGTCATCCCGAGATCCTTGAAGGATCCCGTGTGGGAGTTTCCGCATTGCTTGATCCACAGCTCGTCGAGGCCGAGCTCGCGGCCGTAGCGTTCGGCCCAGAACAGGTTCGAATGGCCCTCGTACATGGAAACGACGTTCGCATGGTCGATCTCCGGGCAGACCCACTCCTTCTTGCCCCAGACCCCCGAGCCATAGGGCCAGTCGTTCTTGCGCGAACGTTCCTCGAAGAGGCGTCGCCACTCGGCCGCAGGCGTCTTGCGCAGCGCGGCGAGGTCATGGACCACTTGCAGGAGTCCGCCATCGCGCGCCGTGTAGACCACTTCATCGAGTCCGTAGCGTTCGGACGGATCGTGCAGGGACTCGAACCAGGCGCGATGATGGACCTTGCCCGAGGCGTCCGTGGGGTTCGCCGTCACAGGTCCTCCTCGATGCGGATCAGTAGGGTCGGCGCGGTGAGCTCGGGACTCGCGTCGATGTGTTCGAGGGCGCTCCGAACGGCCGCCTCCCGAACCGGGTGGGTCAACACGACGACAGGAACCGATTCGCCCGAGTGTCCCCTGCCCTTCTGCAGCACCGACTCGATCGAGATCCCGTGCGCCCCGAGCGCTCCGGTGATGTGCGCGAGCACCCCGCGGCGGTCCAGCGCATGGAAACGCAGATAGCAGCGTCCGAACAGCTCGCCGAGCGGAACCAACGGCTTCGGCAGCAGCGATTCGGGCAGGAACGACAGCGGAGCCACCCGCCCCGTGCTCCCGCGTCGCACCTCCCGGGCCAGCTCCATCAGATCGCCGACCACCGCGCTGGCCGTCGGCATCTCCCCCGCGCCGGCGCCATAGAACAGCGTCGGACCCACCGCGTCGCCGTCCACGGCGATCGCGTTCATCGCTCCGTCCACCTTGGCCAACAGCGAGCCGGCCGGGATGAGAGTGGGATGCACGCGCACCTCGACGCGCTCGCCGGTCTCCGACGCGTGGAGCTTGGTGATCCCGAGCACTTTGATCCGGTAGCCGAACTCCTCGGCGGTCTCGATGTCCGTCAGCGTGATCTGGCGGATGCCCTCGGTGGGCACTTCCTTGGCCGTCAGCTCGGCGCCGAACGCCATCGCCGCGAGCAGCGTGATCTTGTGCGCGGCGTCGACGCCGTCGACGTCGAAGCTCGGGTCGGCCTCGGGTTCCCACTGAAATTGCTTGTGAAAAAATTCGAGATTATGAACGCTTTGATCGCG
>CAYOHN010000028.1:0-21517 GCA_964403735.1 uncultured Spirochaetales bacterium
GCGTCAGCAGATAGGCGACGAGGTCGTCGGCTGCCTGCGAGTCGAGGGTGGTCGTGTAGATGTCGGGCATGTACGAGAGCCCTTGCGGGGTCGCGTGTTTCTCGGCCGGCGCCGCGATGTACGCGCTCGGGGCGACGATCGACTCCCGCAGGTAGGTCTCCGCGTCGTTCGCAGCGCCGGTGTACTCCGTTTCACGGATGCGCTCATCGGCTCGTCGCGCGATGCCGGCGAGCGACGGCCCGACGAGCAGGACGCCAGGCTCGAGAGAATGGCAGGCACCGCAGCCCGCGGCGTCGAAGGTCTGACGTCCTTGCGTGACGGCGTCGCCCGCCGCAGCAACCGTCTCCGCGCCCGGAAGGCGCGTGGGGACGCCCGACACGCGAATGAGACGAGGCGGCCAGCCCTGGGTGTCGATGCCGCCGACCCACGCGAGAAACGCGATGACGTCATCGGTCTTCTGCTGCGACAGGCCGAGCGTCGGCATCAGCCTCCCGTGCTCCTCCTCCGAATAGATTGCCGAAGGGTCCGCCATGAAGGCCTGCAGGTAGGGCGCCCCGCGCTGTGCGACGATCTGCGTGAGAGCCGGCGCGAAGTAGGAGCCTTCGCCGAGCAGCGTCTGGCAGTTCTCGCAGTTGTACCCGCCCCAGACCAGAAGTCCGCGACGAACCTCGTCGGTCAACGAGCGCGAGTGCTCGCGTGCGACGACGGTCCGATGGGAATGCACCGTCAATCCGATGAAGATCACCGTACACAGCAGCGTGCCGAGCACGAAGAAGCGACGGCTGTCGGCCTTGGTCACGGTTCCTCCTCGCCGAAGCCGATGGCGACCGCGTAGACGACGGAGACCGCCAGCAACGCCAGCACGGCGCCGGTGCCGATGCGCAGCCATCGATCCCCGCGGACAAGGTTCGAGCGGACATGGGAGACCTCCCGATGGCCCGGCGACAGCGAAGACTCGGGCGGATCCCGAGAACGGCCGCGGCCAGTTGGCGGGGGTCGCGTGCATGGGGCCTGCCGCCACGGCACGACGCCGTGGGAGGCGGTCTCAGCCGATCCAAACCTCTGATTTTTCGTGGATTTCCTCGAGTCGACAGGCATGCGTGGAGATCGAGGAATCAGACGGTTCGAACCCGCTGAGTGTGCCAGCAGAGGCACTTTCGAGGCATGACGAACCACCCCGCGGACGCTGCGCCCGTCACCGTTCCCGCGCCTCTTAACCGGCCGCTCCGCGCCACCGAAGCCCGCGCGGGCACGCTCCGTGCGAATCCAATACGAGTGGCACGACGATTCCGGCCCGTGGTTTCGCGCACACGGCAACGAGCTGTGGGAGATCGAGACGACGGCACGCTGCGCCGGTACATCGACGAGCTCTCGGTGACGGGGCTCACGTCGAACCCGACGATCTTCGACCAGGCGATCGGGGGAAGCGACGCCTACGATGCGGCGATCCGCGAACGCGCACCGGAGCACGAATCCGACGAAGAGCTGTTCGTCGCGATCGCGCTCGAGGACCTGCGCCGTGCGGCGGATGCGTTCCGGCCCGTGCACGACGCGACGAAGGGCGTCGACGGCTGGGTCTCGATGGAAGTCTCTCCGCTGCTCGCGTTCGACACGGCCGGATCGATCGAAGCCGCCAAGCGCATCCACGCGCAAGCCGAGCGGCCGAACCTGCTGGTGAAGATCCCGGGGACCGCGGAAGGCATCCCGGCGATCGAGGAGGCGATCTTCGCCGGCATCCCGATCAACGTGACGCTGCTGTTCTCGCGCGAGCAGGTCCTCGCGGCGGCCGAGGCCTACCTGCGCGGCATCGAGCGCCGGGTCGAGGCGGGGCTCGACCCGCGCGTCGGATCGGTCGCGTCGTTGTTCGTGAGCCGCTGGGACAAGGCCGTCGCCGACAGCGTGCCGGCCGCGCTGCGCAACCGGCTCGGCATCGCGATCGGTGGCCGCACCTATCGCGCCTACCGCGAGCTGTTTGCATCGCCCCGCTTCGAGGCGCTCGCCAAGCACGGCGCGCTGCCGCAGCGGCTGCTCTGGGCGAGCACCGGGACGAAGGACCCGGACGCTTCGGAGACGCTGTACATCGAAGCGCTCGCGGCCCCCGACACCGTGAACACGATGCCCGAGAAGACGCTCCTGGCCTTCTCCGAGCGGGGCAAAGTCGGGAATCCGCTCCCGCCGGGCGGCGGCGACGCCGAAGCCGAGTTGGCGCGCTTCGAACAGGCAGGCGTCGATCTCGACGCCCTCGCCGCCCAGCTCCAGCAGGACGGCGCCGAGTCCTTCGTCGAGTCCTGGAAGTCCCTGATGGACCGCGTCGCCTCGAAACGCGAGGAGCTGGGGCCGCGGTAGCGTCCGACGGAGCCGGCACGCGCGAGCGCACGGTCCCGCGACGTCCGGCGCGCCGGCTCAGCTCTCCGGCTGAGGATCCGGCAGGCAGGGCTCGTCAGCGCCGCCCGGAATCTCGTCCGGAAGCCGAGCCCCGAAGCCATCGCGCCCGTCACAGACGCCGTCGCAGAAGTTCACGATCTCGCCGCTCGGCTGCAGGAACGTGAAGAGCTGGTCGAGCGAAGCGGGCGTCGTGAGCCGCGACGAGTGCGGATCGCAGTTGCCGCGCGCGACGCGTCGGTTGTCGAGCGGCGGAACGTCCGCCGGGTGCAGGGCCGGGTCGAGGCCGCCCGCGTCGTAGTAGACGAGCGCCGAGTCGAGCGGTCCGGGGAGATCGGGAATCCCGGGCTTGCCCGGTTCGGCCGACCCGACGAGGCTCGGGATGCGCAGCGTGCGCGCCATGATCTCCGAGGCCTGGTTCGAGACCTGGTGGTCGAAGCGCGCCACTGTCATCAGCATCTTCTTCGGGATCGAGCCGGGAAGCGACGGATCGTTCAGCCCGGTGACGAAGCGCGCGTAGCCAGCCGGCTCGCCGCGCGTCCACAGCTCCTGGATGATCTGGACGCCGAGTGCCTGGAGTGTCACATCGGGCTGGGTGAATGCGAACAGGACATCCTCGAGTTCGCGGAACGGGGTCGCTCGCGAGAGCAGCAGCGAGAAATTGCTGGCTCCGACATCGACATTGAAGCGCTCGATGTCGGGCGTCAACGCCGCGAGGAAGGTGCCCATGATGCCGCCGAGCGAGACACCGAAGTAGAAGGCAGGCTCGCTGCGGCCGGGCAGGATACCGACACCGACGTCGTTCTGGAACCACGGATCGACGTTGAACGCGCCGTCGCGCAGCATGCGCGCGAGCAGCACCGTGTTCACCTGGGACTGGCGCAGCCGATCCGGCAGCGCCGCGAAGTCGTCGAAGTTCAGAAAGATGGCCCCGAGGAATCCGCTGAGCTCCATCACGCCGTCGAAGTCGGGTCCCGAGAGGCCGTGCCAGTCGGTTGCACCGAGCACGACGTCGAAGAGTCCTTCTGAGCTCTCGGGCAGCTCCCCCGAGAGCGTTTCGATCGCGCTCAGGAATTCGTCGCCGGTCATGCCGAGGCCGTGCCCGAGGACCACGGGGCGGAACGGCTCGGGGGCAGCGGGATCGAGCGCAGCGCACGGAATCAGGATCGAGAACGGCGGGTTCGTGATCCCGACCTGGCTCGGAACGTCGTTCTCGTCGAGCGAGAGAAAGCCGATCATCCCGACTTCGCTGACCGGATCGGCCGTCGTGAAGAGCGGTGCCTCGAAGGAGCCGCGCACGATCCGGGCCACCAACTGGCCGGGTTGGGAGCAATCGAAGTCCTCGCTCGCCAGTTCGTCGACGGTGAACGTCGGGGCGACGGTCTGATCCTGCTGCGCGAGCCAGTCGAGCGCCTGGTCGCGCATCGAGAGCATCTCACCGGTCGTGTTCTCCTGGCTCGCGACGGTGAAGTCGAACGCGAGAATCAGCTCGCCGAGTTCGGCATCCCCCAGGCCGGCCCGGCGCAGATCCCCGAGGATGCGGCGGATGCGCCGGCGTTCCGCGGCGACGCCCGGAATCGTGACCCGGTTGCCATCGCGCAGCGCGCGAAACGGCGCCTCCGGCGCGACGGCGCTGCCGTCCGCGTGCACGAGCCGGCGCACCGCAACGATGTAGCGGTGGCCGGGCTTCAGGTGCTCGGCGGGACGCAGGAAGGTGATCTGCCGCGCGCTCGGAATGCCCGTCGCAGAGTCGACTGCCCGCGCATCGTTCTCGAGGAAGTGCAGCACACGCTCGCCGGTGTCGGCGTCGATTAGAATCGTCGGGTGGTCCTCGTCCAGGGACGAGTCGTCGTAGGAGCGCGTCTCGGATAGCAGCCTCGAGGCCCCGGACTGCGCGAGATCGACGCCGCCCGGGAAGTGCATCAGGACGTTGACGGCCGGGCTGTAGCCGTCGAGAACCCGGTAGGGTTCGGGGGAGAGCGGCTGGATCCCGGTCGCGGTCAGGAACGGCGGCGTGAGTCCCTCCGGAAAATCGAGCTGCCAGCCCGTCTCGGTGTCGGCGGCAGCCTGGAAGCGCGCCGACGGGTAGGGCAGCATGCACTCGAGCGCGTTCAAGACCTCACAGCGGTCGGCGTCGGCGAGCTGGATGGTCTCGAACCGCGTCGAGTTGCTGCGCTCCATCGTCGTCCCGACCGCATCGACATCGACCCGGGCGACCAGTTCGTGAGAGCCGGTCGCCGTGACGGTGAGCGTGGCTTCCAGGGGCTCGCCCGGCGGGCCCGGCACGAAGATCCCGGTGACGTCGACGCCGTCGAGGGTCACCTGGAGCGATCCGGGCACGGCGTCATCGGGCAGCTTCAGGGAGGCGGCCACCAGACCGATGGAAGAGAGCTGGTCCTGCACCGGAACGACGAAGACGGGAGGTTCTCCGTGAAGCGCGAGGCCGAGTTGCTCGAAGCAGCTCGAGAACAGCATGAGGAGGCTGGCGACCAGCGCGGCGAAGGCCTGTTGGAATCCCACGGCGAGAGCTCCTCTGCTGACGGATGGACCGGATCTGAACGAGCGGTCGGGAGTGCTCTGTAGTTTTATCAGATTCGGGGTGGAAAAAGCCACTGATAGGACGGCCATCGCTCGGCGGCCAGCTCGGCGAACTCGGCGAACTCGGCGAACTCGGAACGGAAGCCATCTACGGCTCTTGGTGCTACCTGATCGACCGTTCGTTCGAAGGATGACGTGCTTCGGCCGGACCGGGCGAGCTGCTGTATGCGAAGGAGGAGGGGAACCATGGGGGAGAGGGTTTACCGCGCGAGGCGGTCGATCTTGGGCCTTGTCGCCTGTTTCTGCGTCGGGCTCGGCGCCCCCGGTTCCGCGCGCGCCGATTCGCTGCCGATCCGCAACCTCTCGCTCGAGATCGAGATCCTGGGCGCCGATCCGCTCGTGATCCCGACGACGGTCGGCGTCGAGGGTACGGTGGTCGAGGGAACGCGGACGCCCGCCGCGATCTCGAGTCTGGAGCTGCCGGAGTCACTCTTCGAAGGAACGGATGTCGAGGTACCGGTGGTCGGGATTCCGCCGCTCGGATCGATCGGCGCATTCGATGTGGCCAGCGGACCAGGCTCGTTCGCCGTGGTCGGCGGCGAGCTCGAGGGAACGCTTGCGCTCGACGGGGAGCTCGAGGCGTGCCTGGAGTTCGGAGAACCCGATGAGTGTCCGTTTTCGGGTCAGTTCCTCATTTGGAATCTCGGCGTCATCGGGAGCAGCGGAGGCACGAGCACGAATCTGGGAGCCATCAGCTTGACGCTCGTCGGCGCACCCTGGACGACCGGAGAGGCTGCCGTGGGCGCCACATCCCGTTCCGGTTCGGTCACCGACGCGGGCGACGGCTTCCTGGCCGTCGAGCTCGTGACACCAATTCGTTTCGACACGAGTTTCGAGCCCCCGAACGACGTGATTCCCGCATTCGGCTTTCTCGCCTTCGAGGTCCCGGAGCCCGGCAGCAGCGCCCTCGGCCTGTTCGCGCTCGGCACCATCCTCGGACTCCGGGCATTCCGCCCGCGCTGACGGGGTCGAACCGCCTTCCGAGAACGACGGTCGATCCCCCCCCCCGGTTGGCGGGCGAGGCGGGGGCTTCCCCCGCGTCGGCGGCGTAGCACCGCGGCGGGGATCCCGTCGTCGTGCGTTCGACTCTGGCTTCCCCGCGCCGCTCGGCCGAGCTGCTGCCGGCCACCGGCTCCAGACCCGGACATTTGGTCCTATCGGCGTCCGATTCTACCGTTCAACTGCCGAGACAGGACACCAGGTGGGTGTCCTCGAACCATCGGATGACTCGATGTAGCAGACCGAGTGAGCAAAGGGGCGCCCATGCAAGTACGCGAGGTGATGACGACGGGTGTGTTGACGGCGTTTCCGACCGACACGGTCCGTTCCGTGGTCGTCAAGATGTTGAGTCGTCATTGCGGGGCGATTCCCGTGGTCGACCGCGATGACACACTCGTGGGGCTGGTGGCCGTTCGCGACGTGCTGCTGCCCTTGTATCCCAACTACGGCGACTACATCCATGACTCCGTCCATAGCCGCGATTTCGTCGCGATGGAGGATGGCTATGCGGCGGTCCTGGACAAAACCGTGGAAGCAGTCATGTCCCGAGCTCCCCTGTTCGTCTCGCCGGATGAATCCGTCCTGCAAACGGCGTCTTACATGGGTTTGAAACACTTCCGACGAATTCCGGTGGTAGCGCAGGGGAAGCTCGTGGGCATGGTGAGTATCGGCGACATCAACAGAGGACTCTTCTTCGCGAGTGCCCAGATCTGATCCGCGTCCGAACTTCGGTATGCGCAATCGCAGAGCGGAACACTCAGGCCAGGCGCACCGCATCGGCACACTGCAAAACGCCCGCCGGCGCGACGAGTTCGGTCGGCGCCCAGCGGCGGCGGTCGGCCGCGAATCGGCGCCATGCGTTCGCCGCGAGCCGGAACTTGCGCGGGGTCGACACCACTGCGCGACCTTGCAGGACGTCGCAGCCGCGCGCCTCGATGTGTCGTCCGATCTCCGAGTAGACGAGCCGCGCCGTGCGGACCGCCAACGCGGAGCGCGGTTCCAGATACGCCATGCCCGCATCGGCGGACGCGTAGTAGCGCTCGGCCCGCGCGAGCAGCTGGCGGACGGCGCTGGCGAGTTCGAGGCGCGCCGGCTCAGGCAGTGCCGGCCGCTCCGGAGCGAGCGCGTGTTCCCGGAGCCAGCGGCCGAGCCCTGGATCGAGCAGCTCGGTCGGCACGTACACGCGGCCGCGATTCCAGTCCTCGGCAACGTCGCGGCAGATGTTGGTGAGCTGCATTCCGATGCCCAGGTGCGCGGCGTGGGGAGCGGCGCGTTCCTCGGAGACACCCATCACGTGGCACATCATCAGCCCGACGGTCCCCGCGACCCGCCAGCAGTAGACGAGCAGCTCGTCCACCGTGTCGTAGCCGACGTGTTCGACGTCCATGGCCATCCCCCCGAGCAGCTCGAGCGGATACTCGATCGGGATGCGCCGTCGCTGCACCACCTCTTGAAAGCAGGCGAACACCGGATCGTCCTGGGGCGCATCCGCGTAGACCGAGTGGAGCTGCGCGTGCAGCGCGTCGAAGGCTTGCCGGCGGCCGGCGGGCGGCGCCAGGTCGACGGCGTCGTCGCACACGCGGCACCAGGCGTAGAGAGCAGCAACCTCGTCCCGGCGCGCACGGGGGAACAGACGGGAGGCCAGATCGAAACTCCGCGAATGCCGCGCGATCACGCGCCGGCACTCCTGCCACCGGTCAGCCAATCTGCAGGTCCTCGAGCAGCGTCGCCACCGTGGCCTTGGCCGAGTTGATCACCCCGGGTACACCCGCCCCTGGGTGCGTCCCCGCGCCGACCAGGTAGAGACCCGGGATGCGCCCGTCGCGGTTGTGCGGCCGGAACCAGGCACTCTGCTGCAGCAACGGCGCCAGCGAGAACGCGGAACCCTGGTACGCCGCGAGTTCGCGCTCGAAGTCGACGGGCGTGAACGTCCGCTGGACCACCACGTGCTTGCGCAGATCCGGCAGATGGCGTTCGAGCGCGGCGAGGAGGCGATCCGCGTAGGCCGGCGCCTCGCGGGCCCAATCGATGCGGGCGTTGCCGAGATGCGGCACCGGAGACAGCACGTAGAAGCATTCGCAGCCGTCCGGCGCCAGCGAAGGATCGGACACGGTGGGTGCGTGCAGGTAGAGGCTGAAGTCCCCTGGCAGCGCGTGGCCGTGGAACACGTCGTCGAGCAGCCCCCGGTAGCGCGGACCCAGCACCACCGTGTGGTGGGCGAGTCCGTCGTAGCGGCGATCGGTACCGAAGTAGAGCAGGAACAGCGACATCGACCACTGCATCTTCTCGAGGTGGCGGGCCGTACGCCGAGCACGCGGTTCGTCGGCGTAGAGGTGGGCGTAGGTGTGGTGCACGTCGGCGTTCGAGACGACCGCCGCGAAGGGTTGCACGTCGCCGTCCGTCTCGACGCGGTGGCCGCCGCCCGCCTCCAACCGGACTCTGCGCACGGGCGTCGAGAGCCGGAGTTCTCCCCCGCGCTCCACGAATCGGCGAGCGATCGCCTGGACCAGCGCACCCGTGCCCCCGCGCACGAAGTAGACGCCCTCTTCCCGCTCGAGAAAGTGGATCAGTGTGTAGATCGAGCTGGTCTCGAAGGGATGGCCGCCGATCAGCAGCGAGTGGAAGCTCAGCACCTGGCGCAGCCGCTCGTCGCGCACGAAGCGCGACACCGTCCGGTACACGGAGCGGTCGGCACGCAGGCGGGCCATCTGGGGCGCCACCCGAAGCATGTCGCGGAGGCGCAGAAAGGGCCGGGCCACGAGCCCCCGATAGCCAGCATCGAAAACCCGTTCGCTGTAGCGGTAGAAACGCTCGTAGCCGTCGAGGTCGTGAGGCGCGAGGCGCGTGATCTCCGCCAGCAGCCGCTCGCGATCGCGGACGTAGTCGAAGTGCTCGCCGTCGCCCCACAGGATCCGGTAGAAGGGATCCGTCGGGAGCAGCTCGATGCAATCGGCGAGGGGCTTGCCCGACGCCGCGAACAGCTCCTCCAGGCAGGACGGTGCCGTGATCACCGTCGGACCGGCATCGAAGGTGAAGCCGCCCTCGCGGTACACGTAGGCGCGGCCGCCCGGCGCGTCGCGCGCTTCGAAGAGCGTCGTCGCGACGCCGGCGGACTGGAGTCGCAGGGCTGCCGCGAGGCCGCCGAGACCCGCACCGACCACGGCGACTCGCGGTTCAGGATCGAAGTCGGGGCGCGACAACAGGCCCTCCGGTGGCTCGGGACCGGATGCTACGCCGATCGCCGGCTGAACCTATCATGGGGGACCGCGCGGCGCTGGCCTAGCCTCCTCTGGCGATGATCCGACCCGGCGCCAACCCCGTCGAACCGTCCGAGGAGCAGGTGGTGCTCGTCGACGAGCAGGATCGGTCGATCGGCACCGCCGAGAAGCTCGCCGCGCACCGCGATGGAGGCCGACTCCACCGCGCCTTCTCGGTCTTCCTGTTCGACGCGAGTGCGCGGATGCTGTTGCAGCAGCGCGCGGCCGCCAAGTATCACTTCCCGTTGCTGTGGACGAACGCGTGCTGCGGCCACCCGCGCCCCGGCGAGACGGTGCCCGACGCCGCCCAGCGCCGCGTCCGAGAGGAACTCGGTGTGGACGTTCGCCTGCGTCCGGTCTTCTCGTTCGTCTACATCGCCGAGGACGTGCCCTCGGGCCTCACCGAGCGCGAGTACGATCACGTGCTGGTGGGCCGATTGCAGGCCGAGCCGGCGCCGAGCCCCGACGAGATCGCCGCTCTCGCGTGGCGCGAGCCGGCGGAGCTGCTCCGGGACGTCACCGCGCAGCCAGCGCTCTACACGCCGTGGTTTCGGAAGGCGCTGCCGCAGCTCGAGCGACGCGGACTGCTCGGGCCCGAATCTCGATAGCCACGCGCCAGCAGCGGGAGCCGGTTCCTATCGAGACGGGCGTGCGACCAACAGTCGCGTCTGCAGCGGCATCCGGGTCGGTCTCGAGCGGACGTCGGCGAAGCCCGCCGCGCGCAGCAGCGCTTCGAGTTCTTCCGGCCGACGCGTCCGACCGCTGCCCATCGCCAGCAGATAGAACCCGAAGTAGGCGTCCCCGATCGGCTCGGCACCGGCCGTCCCCGACATCGGCTCGGCGACGAGCAGAACGCCATCGTCGGGAAGCGCGCGACGGACGGCGCGCAGCAGCGCGAGCGCCTGCGCATCGTCGTGGTCGTGGACCACCCGCACCAGCGATACGACGTCGGCTCCGCCGGGCAGGGCGTCCGAGAGGAAGTCGCCCCCGATGGCGGCGGCGCGGCCGGCGAGACCCGCGTCCGCAAATCGCGTCCGGGCGCGCTCGGCGACTGCCGGCAGGTCGAAGAGCAGGAGCCGAAGCGATGGCGCGCGCAGCGCGGCGGCGAGGAGGAACGCGCCCTCGCCGCCGCCGACATCCAGCAGACAGCGGTGCCCCGTCAGCGGGTAGGCGTCCAGGACCTGGTCGGCGATCAGGGTTTGCGACGCCGCCATCAGCGCGCTGTAGCGCGCCACCTGCTCGGCACCGAGTGCGTCGGGGGCACCGGCGCCGGCGTAGGCCCAGTAGCGCGCCAGTTCGTGCCGGCGCCCCTCCCCCCGCAGAAGCGCGATCGGATCCTCGAGGTCCGCGTAGAGCAGGGGGTGGTGTTCGATCATCGCGAGGATCGCCGGGTTGCCGGCCACCAGCGCGCCGAGCGCGCCCAGCCCGAAGCGACCCCGCCCGCGCGCGTCGACGAGGCCGAGCGAGGCGGCGGCGCGGAGGAGCCGCTCGGCCGCTGCGGGCGGTAGTGACAGCCGCGCCGCGAGGTCGCCGGCGGTCGCCGGACCGTCGGCGAGCGTTTCGAAGACACGCAGCCGGACGCACGCCAACAGGATCTGCGAGTAGACGAAGCCCGCGCACAGATCGAAGACGCGGCGCGCCCGGCGCCGTGCGATCCAGCGGGTCGGCGGGAAGCGCGTCGCCCAGCGCTGGAAGCGAGCGCTCGCGAGCAGCCGGTTGCGCAATGCGAGGCCGCGATCCACCCACGACAGGTCAGCATGCGTCATCCGGGCTCCGCTGCGCGTCGATTCGCTTGTCAGAGACTAGCTCCGCGAATATGCTCGCATCCCGTCGGGGCTGCGCAACGCAGCGGCGCGTCGGATCCGTCGGACCTCTGCCGAATGCGTATGGCCGGGACAACGCATGCGGCCGGAAAACGGAAGCGGCAGGAAAACGGAAGCAGCCGGGAAACGGAAGCAGCCGGGAAACGGAAGCAGCCGGAAGAACGGGAGCGTGCGTACGAAGCGGATCGTCGTGATCGGTGCGGGAGTCGCCGGGCTGGTCGCGGCCGCCGAACTGGCCGCGCGCGGGCTCGAGGTGCTCGTGCTCGAGCGCGCGGCGGCCCCCGGCGGCAAGCTGCGCGAGATCCGGATCGGCGACGCCCGCGTCGATGCCGGACCGACGGTGCTCACGATGCGCTGGGTCTTCGACGAGCTGTTCGCGGACGCCGGCGCCTCCTTCGACGCCGCCGTGCAACTGCGCCCGGCCGAAGTCCTCGCACGGCATGCCTGGAGCGAGCGCGAACGACTGGATCTCTTTCCGGATGTCGAGCGCAGCGCCGACGCGATCGGCGCACTGGCCGGATCCGCGGAGGCCCGAGGCTACCGACGCTTCTGCGAGCGCGCCCGAGCCATCTACGACACGCTCGAGCAGCCGTTCGTGCGCGCGCCGCGGCCCAGCCTCTCGGGGCTCGTTCGCTCGGTGGGCCTGCGCGGGATCGGCGATCTCTGGCAGATCCGCCCGTTCGCCAGCCTCTGGCAGGCTCTCGCCGAGAATTTCCGGGACCCGCGCCTGCGCCAGCTGTTCGGCCGCTACGCAACGTACGTCGGCTCGTCCCCGTTCCTGGCGCCGGCCACGTTGATGCTGATCGCGCACGTGGAGCGGCTCGGCGTCTCTCTCGTCGACGGGGGCATGCATCGCATCGCCGTGGCTCTGGCCGATCTGGCGGAGCGCCACGGGGCGACCTTCCACTACGGCGCGGACGTCGCCTCGATCGCACTCTCCGGGAGCCGCGCAGCCGGCGTGGTGCTCGCCAGCGGCGAACGCATCGAAGCCGATGCGGTGGTGAGCAACGCCGACGTCGCGGCCCTCGCGAGCGGAAGGCTGGGGCGCGCCGGAGCGCGCGCCGTGCCCCCGCGCAGCCCCTCGCCGCGCTCGCTCTCGGCGGTCACTTGGGCCATGCTCGCGCAGCCCGAGGGCTTCCCGCTGCTTCGCCACAACGTCTTCTTCTCGGGAGACTATGGGAGCGAGTTCGACGACGTCTTCCGGCTCGGGCGACTCCCCCGCGCGCCGACGGTCTATGTCTGCGCCCAGGATCGCGACGCTCGCGACGGGCCGAACCCCGCTGGCGTCGAGCGGCTGCTCTGCCTGGTCAACGCGCCCGCCACCGGCGATGTCCATTCCTTCGAAGCAGCGGAGATCCAGACATGCGAGCAGCAGGCATTCGGACAGATGGCGCATTGTGGGCTGCGACTGGAGCGCATCCGCGAGGCGACCGTGATCACGACCCCGACGGAGTTCGACGGGATGTTCCCCGCAACGGGCGGAGCGCTCTACGGGCCGGCATCCCACGGATGGCGGGCGTCGTTCCGCCGCTGCGGGCCGCGCAGCGCGATCCCGGGCCTCTACCTGGCGGGAGGCAGTACGCACCCGGGAGCGGGAGTCCCGATGGCGGCGCTGTCGGGTCGTCTGGCGGCGGCGGCGATCCTCGCGGATTCCGTTTCGACCCGCCGGTCCCGCAAGGCGGGTACCTCTGGTGGTACCTCGACGCCCTCAGCGACGACGGACGTCACGGACTGACGCTGATCGCGTTCGTCGGGAGCGTGTTCTCTCCGTACTACGCGTGGGCGCGACGGCGCGGCGCCGGCGACCCCGCCGACCACTGCGCCTTCAACGTCGCCCTGTATGGCGCGCGCGGGAAGCGCTGGGCGCTCACCGAGCGAGGTCGCACGGCCGTTCGCCGCGACGGCGGGTCGCTGGTGATCGGGCCGAGTGCGCTCGCCTGGGACGGAACCACGCTGACGGCACGGCTCGACGAGGTGACCGTCCCCCTGCCCTCGAGGATCCGCGGTCGGGTACGGCTGCGGCCCGAAGCGCTGGTTGCCGACACGTTCTCTCTGGATGCCGACGGCCGTCACCACTGGCGACCGATCGCGCCGTGCGCGCGCGTGGAGGTCGATCTCGAGCGCCCGGCGCTTTGCTGGCGCGGACGGGCCTACCTCGACTCGAACTGGGGGGACGAGCCGCTCGAAGCTGCGTTCTCGGACTGGCACTGGTCGCGCGGCTCCCTGCAGGACGGGACCACCGCCATTCTGTACGACGTGACCCGCCGCGCCGGTCCGCCCTGGTCGCTGGCGCTGCGCTGCGGTCCCGATGGCGACGTTCGCCCATTCGACGCACCGCCTCTGGCGTCGCTCCCGCCGACCGTCTGGCGGCTCGGCCGCGCGACGCGCTCGGACCCGGACACTCCCGCGAGAGTTCTCCAGAATTTCGAAGATACGCCCTTCTACGCGCGCACTCTGATCCGGACCGGCCTCCTCGGCGAGTCCGTGACGTCGGTGCACGAGAGCCTCTCCCTCGATCGCTTCCGCACTTCCTGGGTGCAGTCCCTGCTGCCGTTCCGGATGCCGCGGCGGCGCACCGGCGGCATCGGGACCGACCGGGATTTCTCGGGCGCGAGTGTCAATTTCTTTTGACGTTTTTATCTGTCGTGATAGGATGACACTCGTTCGATGAAGTCCCTTCGTGCCGAGGCGGCCGGAGGGACGGGACCCGAGACGACGACGCAGGGGGCCAGATGAAGCCGACCCCGTGGGCACGATCTTTCGGTTTGGATCCCGGAGCTCGAGCGAAGGATTCGTCGTGGTAGGGGTGGCCCCGGTCTACGACGCGGTGGTGGTGGGCGGTGGACCGGCCGGCGCGACGGCAGCGACCGAGCTGGCACGAGCCGGGCGGAGTGTGGTCCTGCTCGACCGCGCCGGACGGCCCAAGCCCTGCGGCGGCGCCGTTCCTCCCCAGCTGCTCCGGGACTTCGACGTCTCGGAGTCGATCCTGGTCAACCGCGTCGACACCGCGCGGATCCTCTCGCCCGGCGGGCGGACCGTCGACATCCCGGTGGGCGACGGCTTCGTGGGCATGGTGGACCGCGAGCACTTCGACGAGTGGCTGCGCTGCCGGGCCGCGCAGCAGGGCGCAGTGCGGGAGGTCGGTTCCTTCCTCGCCATCGAGCGCGACGGCAACTCCCCGCTGAAGCTGCGCTATCGACCCGCCGACGCCAGCGGGGACACCACGGAGGTCCTGCGCGCCCGCACCGTCGTCGGCGCCGACGGCGCGCTCTCGAAAGTGGCTCGGCAAGAGGTCGTCGGGGCCAGCTCCCGCGATCGCGTCGTGTTCGCCTATCACGAAATCATCCGCTCGCCCGAGACACCCGTCTCGGACGCCTTCGGCGCCCGACGCGCGGATGTGTATTACGACAGCCGGCTCAGCCCGGACTTCTACGCCTGGGTCTTCCCGCACGGTGAGACCAGCAGCGTCGGGACGGGCAGCTATCTGAAGGGCTTCGCGCTGCGCGACGCGGTGGGCCGGCTGCGGGCGCGAACCGGCCTCGATCGGCTGGAGACCGTTCGCCGGGAGGCGGCGCCGATTCCCCTCCGGCCGCTGCCGCGCTGGGACAACGGCCGGGACGTGATCCTCGCGGGGGACGCCGCGGGCGTCGTCGCACCGTCTTCGGGGGAAGGGATCTTCTACGCCATGACGGGGGGGCGGCTGGCGGCACGATCCGTGGTCGAAATGCTCGAGACCGGCAAGGCGCGGGCGCTGCGGCGGGCTCGCCGCCGCTTCCTGTTCCAACACGGACAGGTGTTCCTTGCGCTCGGCATCATGCAGCGCTTCTGGTACGCCAACGACGACCGCCGGGAACGCTTCGTGGCGATCTGCCAGGACCGCGACGTCCAGGAGCTGACCTTCGAGGGCTACATGAACAAGAAGCTGGTGCGGCGACGCCCCCTCGCGCACGCCCGGATCTTCTTCAAGAACGTGGGGCACCTCACCGGATTGGCGGCGACGTGAGTTCCGTCTCCGCCGTTCCCTCCGATGTTTCCGTCTCTTGGGTCGCCAGGCCGGCTCCCGGTGGACTCGACGACTTCGTCGACAGAAGCCTCGTCCTGATCGAGGAGCGCCTCTCCGAAGAGTGCCACTCGTTGGGCCGCGAATTCGGTGGGCTCGCCGACGTGTTGGCGCACGCGGTGGGGACCCGCGGCCGCGGCGGCGCGCGCTGGCGCCCGTTGCTGGCCTTGGCGGCTGCCGGAGCGGATCAGGGCGGGCGCAGCGACGCCCTCGACATCGCCGTCGCCGTCGAGCTTACCCATACCGCGTCGCTCGTCCTCGATGACCTTCCGTGCATGGACGACGCAGACCTGCGTCGGGGGCAGACCGCGACGCATCGTCTGGTCGGCTCCGCGGGCGCGATCCTGCTCTCGGTCGGGCTCCTGGCGCGCGCTGTCGAGCTGCTCGGACGCCAGCCGGGATGCGGCGCGGCGCTGTGCGCGGACTGGGGGCGCATGGTCGGACTCGCCGGCATGGCGGGCGGCCAGGCGGTGGACGTCAGTGCCTCGGACCGGATGCAAGGCCCGCAGCGGCGGCTCCACCGCGCGAAGAGCACTGCCCTGCCGGCGTTCGCGCTCTCGTCGGGCGCCCGGACGGCCGGCGCCGCGGAGCCCGTGCGCCGCGGACTCGAGGCATTCGGGCGCGGGCTGGGCTGGGCATACCAGCTTCGAGACGATGTCGAGGACTGCGTCGAGGATGCCCTGCACGGTCGGGCGCGGGCCGGCAAGCGGCCGCTCTCCCAGAGCGCGCGCATCCTGCGCCAGGCCCGCCGGCGTCTCGAAGCCACGCCCGGACTGTGCGAGGACACGCTCGAGATCCTGGTCGGGCTTGCCGCCCGCATCGTCCCCGAGCCCTCCCCGAACTGGCGAGCGGACGGCGGCACGCAACAGAGGAGACGCTAGGCCGATGTTCCTGTCACTGGGCCTCGACTTTCGACGGGCCCGTCTCGAGACCCGAGAGCGCTTCCACCTGAACGACGACGACGTCGCACGGGTGTATGCCTCCCTCGCCGCGAGCGGTGTACGCGAGACGGTCGTGACCCGAACCTGCAACCGCATCGAGGTCTACTGTTGGTGGCCCGACGCCGCAGCGGGCGCCGGCGGTGAAGAGGCCGGCCGACGGATCTGTCGTGCCTGGGTCCACGAAGACGACTCCGAGGCCGAAGTCCTCCGGGCCAACGCGCGGATGCGGAGTGGAAGCGAGGTGGCGCTGCACCTGTTTCGCGTCGCGGCTGGCCTCGAGTCGCAAATTCTCGGGGACATCCACATCCTGGGCCAACTGCGACGCGCCTTCCGCGACGCCGTCGAGCGCCAGGTGGTCGGACCGCACATCCACCGCCTGTTCGAGACCGCGCTGCGCGTCGGCAAGCAGGTGAAGCGCGAGACCCCCCTGCTGTCGACACGAAAAAGCGTCGGATCGGAGGCGGCGCGGAGGGCGGTCGCGCGCGCGGGCGGAGTCGTCGGGCGTTCCTGTGTCGTCGTCGGCTGCGGGAAGAGCGGCACCCATGCGGCGCGCGCTCTCGCCGAACTCGGGGCGACCGAGCTCGTTCTCGTCAACCGGACCGTCGAGCGCGCGGAGCGGCTGGCCCGGGAGCTGGGCGGGCCGCGGGCCGCGGGCCTCGACGCCCTTCCCGGGCTGCTGGCGGAGGCGGACGTCGTCATCGTCGCGACGGGCGCATCGCAGCCGGTGTTGCGCGAGGCGACATTGCGCGAGGCTCGCCAGGCTTCCGCACAGCGACGGCCACTCGTCGTCATCGACGTCTCGGTACCGCGCAACGTGGAGACGTCGGTCGGCGGCCTGCCCGACGTCGTGCTCATCGACTTGGACACACTGCACCCGGAAGCGGCCGAGGTGGAGCGAACCCGCCGGGACGCCGTCCCGGAGGCCGAGTCCGTCGTCCTGGCCGGAGTGGAAGAGTTCGTGCGCTGGATCGAGCTCCACAGCGCTCGCCGCGCACTGCACCCGCTCCACGAAATCCTCTCGGCGATCTGCCGGCGCGAGGTCTTCCATCTCGCCGGAGACTCGCCGCTCGCGGCGCGCGCCGCGGACCGCATCGTCGCCCGCATCATGGCCCATCCGATGGCAGCGCTCCGAGCCGCATCCGAACGTGGCGAGCCGGTCGAGGAGGCGGCCGACGCACTGGGCGCCCTGTTCGCAGCCCCGCGGCTGCCCGCTGCGAGCGAACGCCCCTCCGCGCTTCGTGCCGACGTTTTTTCCCAACGCATCGAAGCCCTTTCCTCGAGGTAGCGATGGTCGCCACGAGCCAGGCGAAATCCGCTCTCTGTCTCGATCGATTGACGGTTCGTCCCCTGGATCGACAATTCAGGTTGACACCTCGACCGGGCTTCGAAGAAAATGGGGTCGACTCGCGGTATCGGTGTTCTTCGCCAGGAACGCATCGAGGGAATCGAGAAAATCCAGGGAATCCAGAGGAGTCCGGGATCGGAGGAACGCGGAGCAGGGGCGGGTCGAAACAGTTCGCATTCGATCGTGGCGACCGCTGTCGTCCGAACGAGTCGAACCGCCATATGGGGAGAGGCAGGTCGATGAGGAACGGGACCCAGAGCGCCGGCGATCACTTCCAGGACAGCGGGTCGCACCGCTCCGCCGTATCCGCGTTCCTGAATCTCAGCGAGAAGGTTGCACTGCTGCCCGCGTCCAACGCGACCTCCGCGGAGCAGCCCGGTCCGATGTCGCCCGACGCCGCGTGTTCGCTCCTGCGAGCCATCGAGAGCGACATCATTCCGCGCCTGCTGCTCGCCCACTCGGCTCCGAAACCATCGGCTCCGCGGACGCCCGCGGACCGCGCGACGCTCGGGCCCGCGGATCACGATCGTTTCCTCGATCTCGTGTTGACGGATACGGGCGCCTCGGCCCGTGCATACGTCGCAAGTCTGATCCGGCGCGGCGTCTCCCAGGAGACGATCTTCCTCGACTTGCTCGCCAACGCCGCGCGGCAGCTCGGCGAACTCTGGGACGAGGACCGAGTCAGCTTCTCCGACGTCACGATCGGCTTGTGCCGGCTTCACGAAGTCCTTCGGGAACACGGCACGATCCTGGGCCGCGTCGATCGGCAGCGGCCCGCCGACGGACCGCGCATCCTGATGGCAACGGCCTGCGCGGACCAGCACGTCTTCGGCGCCGTCATGGTCGCGGAGTTCTTCCGGCGTGCCGGCTGGCGCGTCTGGAGCGAACCGGGCGCCGTTTGCGATCAGCTTTCGGCGATCCTATCCGACGTCCGCTTCGACGTCCTCGGTCTCTCCGCGCACCGCAGCGCGCTCGCCGACGACGTCGCCAGCGAGATCTCGAGCCTCCGCAAGGCCTCCTGCAACACCGACCTGCGCGTGCTGGTGGGTGGGCACCTGTTCCTGGACGATCCCGATCTGGTCGAGCGGGTGGGCGCTGACGGTTCCGGAGCCGACGCCCGCGCCGCGCTGGCCACCGCGACCGCGCTCGTCGCCCGCCCCGGTACCGTTTCCTGCTAGATGGACCGCAGTTGCTCGCAGAGGTCTCTTAGAGCATGCATGGGATGGACACGACTGCGCGGCGAAACGTCTGGTTCAAGGCTCCCGCGCGGTTCCTCGCTGATCTCGACTCCACCACTACCGGCCGCGTAATCGCGTCGGCCGCCGATGTCGCGCTGTTCATCGACAAAGGCATCGTCAAGGACGTCGCCCTCAGCACCGAGGAGTTGACCCGCGAACGCTACGACCGCGCCTGGCGGGACAAACCGTGGGTCGAGACCGTCACGACGGAGAGTCGAACGAAGATCGAGGATCTGCTGCGCTCCGTTCCGTCGAACGAGACGCGCTGGCGGCAGGTCAACCACCCGTCGATCGGCGGCGTGGACGTCCCGATCAAGTACACGGCCCTGACAGCCGGCAGCAAGGACCGGATCGTCGCGTTGGGGCGCGACTTGCGCTCCATCGCGCAGCTTCAACAGCGGCTCGTCGAGGCGCACCAGGACCTCGAGCGGGACTACGCCCGGCTGCGCGAGGTCGAGGCGCGCTATCAGATGCTGTTCCATTCCTTGCCCCTGCCGATCCTGATCGTGGACGCCGCCGGGCTCGAGATCGAGGAGGCGAATCCCGCTGCGGCGACCGTGCTCGATGACGCGAGGGACGCGCTGATCGGCGCGTCCCTGTCGGACCTTTTCTCGGATCGCTCGCAGCGCGACGTCGCACGGCTGATCGCAGACTCCGCCACCGTCGGGCATGCGAGCGCCGAAAACCTGCACCTGCGCAAGGGGTTCCCCTGCCACCTCGCGGCCACGGCGTTCCGCGAGAGTGCTGCCACCCGCGTGATCGTCCGGCTCGAGCCCGCCGCGCCGGACGGCCGCAAACGCGCCGATCCGACCCGAAGCGAGCTCTTGCGGCTGCTCGAGGAGTTACCCGACGGCCTGGTCGTCGCAGGAACCGACCTGCGCATCGTCGCAGCAAACCGCGCGTTTCTCGAGATGGCGCACCTCACCAGCGTAGGGCAGATGGCCGGAGCCCGACTCTCGGACTTCCTGGGACGCTCACCGACCGACCTCAACGTGCTGATCTCGAACCTCAAGAACCACGGGTTCGTGCGCAACTTCGCCACCGTCCTGCGCGATCGCTTCGGCAACGAAGAGAACGCCGAGGTCTCGGCCGTCGCATCCGCACAGGACGCCTCCGCCGCCTACGGACTCTCCGTCCGCAGCGTCGCCCGCCGGCTGCGCGCCGCACCGCGTCTGCGCGACGGCTTGCCGAGTTCCGCGGATCAGCTCACCGGTCTCATCGGCCGAGTGCCGCTCCGGGAGATCGTTCGCGAATCCGCCGACTTCATCGAAAAGCTCTGCATCGAAGCCGCGCTCGAGATCACCAACGACAATCGGGCGTCGGCAGCCGAGATGCTGGGACTGAGCCGACAGGGCCTCTACTCGAAGCTGAAGCGCTTCGGACTCGAGGACTCGCAGTGAGGGCTGCGATCCGGAACGACACGGTGAACCCGGCAGGCCCCCTCGCGCCCTTGGGCTGGATCGGAATCCTGCGACTCGGCCTGGTGCAGACGTCGCTCGGCGCGATCGTGTTCCTGATGACCTCGACGCTCAATCGGGTGATGGTCGTGGAACTCGCCCTACCCGCGATGCTGCCCGGCGCGCTCGTCGGCTGGCACTACGCCGTGCAGCTGTCTCGACCGCGCTGGGGCTACGGATCCGACCTGCGCGGCCGGCGCGTACCCTGGATCATCGGCGGTATGATCGTGCTCGCCGTCGGGGCCGTGTCGGCCGCGGCGGCAACGGCCTTGCTGGCGGCCTCGACGACCCTCGGCGTGGCATTGGCCGTGGTTGCGTTCCTTTTGATCGGGATCGGCGTCGGGGCGTCGGGGACCAACCTGCTGGCCCTGCTGGCCACCCGCACCGCGCCATCGCACAAGGCCGCAGCGGCGGCGATCGTCTGGATCCTGATGATCGCCGGCTTCGTCGTCACCGCCGCCGTCGCGGGTACGCTCCTCGACCCGTTCTCCCTGGAGCGCCTCGTGCAGGTGACGGCGGGCGTCTCGGCACTCGCCGTGCTCGTGACGGCGCTCGCCCTGTGGCGGATCGGGGAACCCGCGGCTGCTCCGGCGGTCGGCGCCGAGCAGCCGCGTATGCCCTTCTCGGCGGCTCTCGCGGAGGTCTGGCAGGAGCCGCAGGCGCGGCGCTTCACGGTGTTCGTGTTCGTGTCGATGCTGGCCTACAGCGTGCAGGATCTGATCCTCGAGCCCTTCGCAGGCCTGGTCCACGGCTACACGCCCGGCGCGTCGACGAAGCTCGCCGGCGTGCAACACGGCGGCGTGTTGATCGGCATGATTGCGACCGCCATCGTCGCCACCACCGTGGGCCGATCGCGCGCGCGCTTCATGCGACTCTGGACGATCGGCGGATGCGTCGCGTCGGCCTTGGCACTCGGCGCGCTGGCGGCGGGGGCCATGATCGGCCCCAGCTGGCCGTTGCGCCCATCGGTCTTCGCCCTCGGACTCGCCAACGGCGCCTTCGCCGTCGCCGCGATCGGTTCGATGATGACACTCGCCAGCGTCGGCCGAGAAGGCCGAGAAGGCACCCGCATGGGCCTCTGGGGCGCCGCGCAGGCGATTGCGTTCGGCGTCGGCGGCTTCCTCGGTGCCGCCGCGATCGATGGGACGCGCGCGATCCTCGCCGAGCCGGGCGCGGCGTTCGCGCTCGTATTCGCTGCCGAGGCGGCGGTCTTCGTGGTCGCGGCGGGTCTCGCGGCGCAGGTCGGACGCAGTGCGGCCGACGACATGCGGCTTCCCGTGCTTCCTGCCGGCGAGCCTGTGGCTGTGGAGTAGAGGAACTCGGGGATGTCCGGCACCAACTCGGGGACGTCCGGCACCGGATGGGAGGCAAGCGTTGCACGGCGCGGGTGTCGCTGCAGTCCGGGATCGCGTTAGCA